>NZ_JADMOU010000019.1:0-116913 GCF_015558905.1 Bacteroides sp. D55t1_190419_B8 | reverse complement strand
GCCCAGCACTTAAAGTTTCTTTCGTTAGAATCATACTTTTTTACCCCTTAAGTTTCCGTTACTTCTTAGGTAACGGAAATTATAGAGTACTGGACACCTACCACAAAAAGAAGAAGAAATACGTACGAACAAGGGAGTTTAGATACATTTTGCCTGATATACAGAGATATTTGAAAAGTATAGGCAGTCGAATTCATAGAACATGAAATAGGAATGTTTCATGTCCCGATACATTTTTACTGTATATTTAAATAAAAAGAGAAAAAAAAGGAATTTTGCTTGTATGTTATTAACAATTTTGTCTATATTTGCACCGAATAATTTCCGTTACCTAAGAAGTAACAGCTGCGTATTTAGACTGGTTATCAAAGACTTAATATCCTTTTCAAAGAATTCCCCTATAATTCCTGACGTAAGAATAATTCAGTCGATTTACTTTGGTACGCTCATTCAAATCAAAGCCTTTCAAGTAAATTTGTGTTGTCTTAATAGATTTATGCCCCAATGACTCGCTAATCATTTCGATAGGTACTCCCCTGTATTTAGCGGTAGTTGCCCAGGAATGGCGAAATGTATAAGAAGTTACGGATGAATGAATACGCAGTTTCTTGGCTAAACTCTTCAAATCATTATTAAAACGACGCAGTGTGGATTGATATTCTATATATGCCGCTTCTCCATCCCGTTTATTCTTTCCACTTAATATATAAAAAAGATAATCCGGATGCTCGGGAAGAACAACAGAATGCGTATTACGAAGCCGGGAAACAATACATGAAGCCGATTCTAAGATTTCTATACTCATTGGAGTTCCCGTCTTGACACGGTTGTACTTCAATATATTCCCCTCCAAATTCGACTTTTCCAAATGAGCAAGATCGGCGAAAGGCATTCCGCAGAATAAAAATAACAAATTAGCGATGGCTTGCGTCCGGCGAAGTTTTTCGGACTGCGGATCTTTATAAAGCAGCGTGTGTAATTCATTTATAGGAATTGCTTTTTTCTGACGAGTATCTACTCCGGTAAAGACATCACGAAACAAGCGATGAATATAAGGAGCCTGATGAGTATCTACTCCCTTATTGTATATGCAACGTAACATTCGCATATAAGTGGAAATCGTGTTCAACTTCAAGCGGCAGGACATCAGATAACTGCTATACCGCTTCAAATTCTCACGAGTAATCAAACTGAATGACACACATTCTGTTCCACAAAATATGGTGAAAGAGCGAAGTGCATTCTCATAAACATGCGCTGTGGCATAACGCCCTTCCTGACGCAAACAATTTATATAATTATTTGCACATACGGTAAATCCGTCTTTTCTCATAATTTACTTTCTATATTAATTGATTAAAATAAGTTTGATATTACGAGAAATAGAACGAATTTACAACAAAGAAGGTGATTTACGGTCGTTTTCTTATAAAGTTTTTAGTAACCTATACGATTTAATACTAAATTTAGCTATTCCTCGCCGGAAAATTATAGTAGAAAAGGAATGACGGAGAAATTACATTTCTACAACAAAGGCCGCTCCCGAATATCAGGAACGGCCTTAACATTTTCATTTCAATGTGATGTCAGCCTCTTTTCAAAAAGATGACATTCTGCTTATTTATACTCTACCCAGCTCTTGATAGCTATATCATCCACACTCATCGTACAGAAGGCATTGATAAATGCACTAGCCAGACGGGCATTTGTAATCAACGGTATATTCAAGTCAATGGCAGCACGACGGATTTTATACCCATTACTTAATTCTCCAGCTGTCAGATTCTTCGGGATATTGACTACCATATCGATTTCCTTGCGATGAAGCATTTCCAATGCCTGCGGATGCCCCTCCTCACTCGGCCAATAGACATGAGTACTCTCGATTCCATTCTCTGCAAGCGTTTTGTGTGTACCACCCGTTGCAAAGAGTTTGTATCCCTTATTCACCAACATACGGGCCGCATCCATCATATCAGCTTTCTGTTTCATTGTTCCCGTAGACAGCAGGATATTCTTCTTCGGAATACGATAGCCCACGGAAAGCATTGCTTTGAGTACGGCACAGGAAGTATCCATACCGATACAGCCCACTTCACCGGTAGAAGCCATATCTACCCCCAATACCGGATCGGCTTTCTGCAAGCGGTTAAAGGAGAACTGGGAAGCCTTGATTCCTACATAATCCAGTTCGAAGAGATTCTTTTCCGGTTTCTCCACAGGCAGACCGAGCATTACTTTCGTTGCCAGTTCGATAAAGTTGATCTTCAACACTTTGCTGACAAACGGGAAAGAACGGCTGGCACGGAGATTACATTCAATCACCTTGATATCATTGTCTTTCGCCAGATATTGAATATTAAACGGACCGGAGATATTCAAAGCCTTGGCAATCTCACGACTGATACGCTTAATACGGCGAACAGTTTCTACATATAACTTCTGTGGCGGAAACTGAATCGTTGCGTCACCGGAGTGTACTCCCGCAAATTCGATATGTTCACTAATAGCGTATGCCACGATTTCTCCATTCTGCGCCACCGCATCCATTTCCACTTCCTTGGCGTGTTCGATAAACTGGCTTACTACCACCGGATGTTTCTTCGATACATTGGCTGCCAGTTTCAAGAAACGTTCCAATTCTTCCTGATTAGAACAAACATTCATTGCAGCACCCGAAAGCACGTAAGACGGACGAACAAGTACGGGAAAACCGACTTCTTCAACAAACTCCTGAATGTCATCCATAGAAGTCAACTCACGCCAACGAGGCTGATCCACACCGATACGGTCGAGCATGGCAGAGAACTTCTCACGGTCCTCGGCATTGTCAATACTCTTGGCACTTGTACCAAGAATATGGATATTCTGTGCATCCAGACGTAAAGCAAGGTTGTTCGGAATCTGACCACCGGTAGATACAATCACGCCATGCGGATTCTCCAGTTCCAGAATATCCATCACACGCTCGAAGGTCAATTCGTCGAAGTACAAACGATCGCACATATCGTAGTCCGTAGATACGGTTTCAGGATTATAGTTAATCATGACACTGCGCCATCCCTCTTTGCGAATGGTATTCAAAGCCTGTACGCCACACCAGTCGAATTCTACGGAAGAACCGATACGATAAGCACCGGAACCCAGTACGACGATGGATTTATGGTCGCCCAGATAATGTACGTCATTTGCTACACCGCTATAAGTAAGGTACAGATAATTGGTTTGTGCCGGATATTCGGCTGCCAACGTATCGATCTGTTTCACTACCGGAAGGATCCCCACACTCTTACGATAATTGCGGATATAAAGAATTCCATCTTCCATATCACCTTCGTAACCGATGGCACGGGCAATCTGGAAATCGGAGAAACCTTGAACCTTAGCTTTACGAAGCAATTCGTTCGGCAGATCGGCAATCTGTTTGTGATTGTTTCCCCAACTATGCAGTTCTTCGGAAGTCTTCATGATATTCATCAACTTCTGCAAGAACCATTTATCAATCTTAGTCAGTTCATGCACCTGGTCGATGGTATATCCGGCACGAAACGCTTTCGAAATGACAAAAACACGTTTGTCAGTCGGTTCACGTAATGCCCTGTCAATATCCGGAATAACCAATTCCTTGTTTTCTACAAAACCATGCATTCCCTGTCCGATCATACGAAGACCTTTCTGAATCGCTTCTTCAAAAGTGCGTCCGATAGCCATTACTTCACCAACAGATTTCATGGAAGAACCCAATTCTTTATCAACCCCATGGAATTTACCCAAATCCCAACGAGGAATCTTACATACGACATAATCCAATGCCGGTTCGAAGAAAGCGGAAGTAGTCTTGGTTACAGAGTTCTTCAGGTCAAAGAGTCCATAACCCAATCCCAATTTGGCAGCAACGAAAGCCAGCGGATAACCGGTTGCTTTGGATGCCAAAGCGGAAGAACGGGAAAGACGGGCGTTCACTTCAATAACCCGATAATCTTCGGATTCGGGATCGAAGGCATATTGTACATTACATTCACCCACAATACCAACATGGCGGATGATACGTATGGCCAACTCGCGAAGTTTATGGTATTCTTTATTCGTAAGCGTTTGAGACGGAGCAATAACAATAGATTCACCGGTATGAATACCCAGCGGATCGAAGTTCTCCATATTACAAACGGTGATACAGTTGTCAAAGCGGTCACGCACCACTTCATATTCCACTTCTTTCCAACCACGCAGTGATTTTTCCACCAATACCTGCGGAGAGAAAGAGAATGCTTTTTCTACAAGAAGATCCAGTTGTTCTTCATTATCACAAAAACCGGAACCCAAGCCACCCAATGCATAAGCCGCACGAACAATTACCGGATAACCCAGCTCTTTCGCTGCATGACGAGCATCTTCCGCATTTTCTACGGCCTCACTCTTAATGGTCTTTACATTGATTTCATTTAATTTCTGAACGAAAAGTTCACGATCTTCGGTATCCATAATAGCTTGTACCGGAGTGCCGAGCACCTTTACATTATATTTTTCAAGGATGCCTTCCTTATATAAAGCCACTCCACAATTTAAAGCCGTCTGTCCACCGAATGCCAGCATGATACCTTCCGGCTTTTCTTTTTGAATCACTTTCTCTACGAAATATGGAGTCACCGGAAGGAAGTAAATCTGATCCGCCACTCCTTCAGATGTCTGTACCGTAGCAATATTGGGATTAATAAGAATGGTTTCAATACCTTCTTCTTTCAAGGCTTTGAGTGCCTGCGAACCGGAATAGTCAAACTCACCGGCCTCACCGATTTTCAGGGCACCGGAACCCAACAGCAATACTTTCTTTATATTTTCTTTCATGATTGTCGGTTATTTTAGCAGGTTTACAAATTCATCGAACAGGAATTCCGTATCTGTAGGTCCGCTCGCCGCTTCCGGATGGAATTGTGCAGAAAACCAAGGATTCTTTTTATGTTTGATTCCCTCATTGGATCCATCGTTCATATTGATGAACAACGGCTCCCAGTCTGCACTCAACGTATTATTATCTACAGCATAACCGTGGTTTTGTGAAGTAATAAAACAACGCTCCGTACCTACCATACGCACCGGCTGGTTATGGCTACGATGTCCGTATTTCAATTTATAAATTTTGGCTCCGCCTGCTTTTGAAAGCAACTGGTTTCCCATACAGATACCGAAAATAGGCAATTTCTCGTTTGCCATCGCCTTGCGAATATTCTGCACCGCAGCATCACAAGTATCCGGGTCGCCCGGTCCGTTGGAGATAAATAACCCGTCAAATTCGAGTCCGTTGTAATCATAATCCCAAGGCACACGGATTACTTCCACACCACGTTTCAGCAGACAACGAATAATATTTGTCTTTACACCGCAATCTACCAGAATAACCTTCTTAAATTGAGAATTGAAAGTTGAGAATTGAGAATTAAGCTGCGCATAGGAGCTATTTATGGAGAAAGTTTGTGAAGTTCCGGCAGGAAGATAGCAAATAATCTCTTTGCAAGATACACGATCTACATAATTGACGCCTGCGTATGCTGCTTCAGGCACATTATCCGGCTCATCATCGAAAACGATTTTCCCCATCATTACTCCATGTTCACGAAGAACCTTAGTCAGCTCGCGCGTATCGATGCCTGTGATGCCGGGAATTTGCTCGCGTTTCAGCCAGTCGCCGAGACTTTCCACTGCGTTCCAATGGCTGTATTCATAAGAATAGTCACTTACGATAATCGCTTCCGCATGGATTTTCTCACTTTCCATGAAAGTGGCAAGTCCATTCGGTTCGATGGTAAAAGGAGGAACACCGTAATTGCCTACCAGAGGATAGGTAAGCGTCATCAACTGTCCGGCATAGGAAGGATCAGTAAGGCTCTCCGGATATCCGGTCATGGCAGTATTAAAAACTACTTCGCCTGCCACCGGCTTCTCGTAGCCAAACGACTTACCGGAAAACCGGCTCCCGTCGTCAAGGATTAATGTCACATTTCTCATTCTTATTATTGAATCGTTGTATGGTTGTTAGAATTGATACATTTGTTCTATGTAGTCGATGAATGCCCGGTTCACCATTTTTACCCCTCCCGGGGTAGGGTAATTGCCGCTAAAATACCAGTCGCCCTTATGATGCGGACAAGCCTCGTGCAGTCCTTCCAGCGGTTGATAGACGATTTCCACTTTCGCTTTTGTCCCTTTGGGCGTCAGCAGTTCCACCATCTTGGCAGAGATTTCCTCATCGGTGAACGGAGCATAGATATCCTTCACATAGTTTACCATCTGCTCTTTCGGCAGTCCCACCTGATCTTTCGATTTACGGTAGGCAGCCGCAATCACATCTTTCATATCCCGCTCCTTTAACAGTTCGACAGCAGCCCTGAAAGCGATAAACTCGCTCATCTTTGCCATATCAATACCGTAATAATCAGGGTAACGCACTTGTGGAGAAGAAGATACTATCACAATCTTCTTCGGACCCAAACGATCGAGAATACCGATGATACTTTGCTTCAGCGTAGTACCACGCACAATGCTGTCGTCAATAATCACCAGATTATCGACACCGGGTACCAGACTTCCGTATGTGATATCATACACATGGGCAGCCAAATCATTACGACTGTTTCCTTCGGCAATGAACGTACGGAGTTTGATGTCCTTGATTGCCACCTTTTCGCTACGAATACGACGGGAAAGAATAATTTCCAGTTCATCCATATTCGGATGATGCCCCAATGCGGCGATCTGCTGCACTTTCTCCTCATTCAAGTAATCGTCCAGTCCCTGCAACATTCCGTAGAAAGCAACCTCCGCAGTGTTGGGAATAAAAGAGAAAACCGTATGATCGATGTCATTATTGATCGCTTTCAAAATTCTCGGAACCAACTTTTCACCCAACCGTTTCCTTTCCTTATAAATATCGACATCACTGCCACGGGAGAAATAGATACGTTCAAAAGAACAAGCATGATTCTCGCGCGGCTTGTTAATTTGCGAAGTACGGATTTTACCTTCTTTGCTGATTAACAATGCTTGCCCCGGTTGCAATTCTTTGATTTCCTCAAACGGAACATTCAAAGCAGTCTGGATCACCGGACGTTCGGAAGCAAGAACAGCTATCTCATCATCCCGATACCAGAATGCAGGCCGGATTCCCCACGGGTCGCGGATGGCGAAAGACTCACCGCTTCCGGTCAATCCGCAGATCACGTATCCCCCATCCCATTCGCGGCTGGAAGTACGCAACACGTTTGCCAAATCAATATATTCTTCTATATAATGAGTGATTCCCATGCCCGTAAGCCCCTCGGCTTCAGCAAGATTGAATACACGCTCCACTTCACGGTCAAGACGGTGTCCCACCTGCTCCAACATAATATATGTATCGGCATATTTACGCGGATGCTGACCGATGGCAGTGATACGGGCAAATATCTCATCTACATTCGTCATATTGAAATTTCCGCAGAGAGCCAGATTCTTGGCGCGCCAGTTATTTCTTCTTAAAAATGGATGCACATAAGAGATTCCGGATTTTCCCGTCGTGGAATAACGAAGATGTCCCATATATACTTCACCGGCAAAAGGCAAAGTTCGTTTGGCATACGCTGCATCGTGCAACTGTTCGGGAGTGAGATCCTTAAAATTGTTTTGAACGTTTTCAAAGATTTCCGTAATGGCTCCGGAACCTAAAGCGCGTTCACGAAACATATATTCTTCGCCCGGATTTGCTTCCAGTTTCACACATGCCAGTCCCGCACCTTCCTGTCCACGATTATGTTGCTTCTCCATCAACAGGTAGAGTTTATTAAGACCGTACATCCATGTCCCGTACTTTTTCTCGTAATACTCCAACGGTTTGAGCAAGCGTATCATGGCAACGCCACATTCATGTTTCAATTGTTCCATCTATACTATTTACAATTTGACGATTTACTATTTACGATTTAAATTACCACCTGCCAATCAAACAATTTACTATCTATCATTGATTCTTCAATCGTAAATCGTAAATTGTCTAATTGTAAATCACATCACTCTACTGTTACCGACTTCGCCAGATTTCTCGGCTGATCCACATCCATCCCTTTGCATACCGCAATGTGGTAAGCAAGAAGTTGGAGAGGTACCGTAGTTATTAACGGATCGAGACATTCGATTGTTTCAGGAAGTTCGATACTACAATCAGCGATTTTGCTGATAACGGTATCTCCTTTCGTCACGAACGCAATCACTTTTCCTTTCCGTGCCTTGATCTCCTGAATATTACTTACTACTTTCTCATACAATCCATTCTGCGTAGCAATCACCACTACCGGCATTTCCGCATCGATCAAGGCAATCGGTCCGTGTTTCATCTCCGCAGCCGGATAACCTTCGGCGTGAATATACGATATTTCTTTCAATTTCAATGCACCTTCCAGAGCTACGGGATAACTATATCCGCGTCCCAGGTAAATAAAATTATGCGCATAAGTGAAAGTTTTCGATAACTCCGCCAAAGTATCATTCAATTCCAACACCTCTTTCATCTTTTCCGGAATATGATTTAGCTCCTGTACGATTGAAAGATAATGCTGTTCGTCAATGGTTCCTTTCGTTTTGGCAAGTGTCAATGCCAGCATCGCCAATACAGTGACCTGTCCGGTAAATGCTTTGGTAGAAGCCACCCCGATTTCCGGACCCACATGAATATACGAACCGGTATGAGTGGCACGGGGAATAGAGGATCCGATCGCATTGCAAATACCATATATAAATGCCCCGCGGCTTTTCGCCAATTCCACAGCAGCCAATGTATCTGCCGTCTCACCACTCTGGGAGATTGCTATCACCACATCCTGCCCGTCAATCACCGGATCACGGTAGCGGAATTCGGAAGCATACTCCACTTCTACCGGTATGCGGCAGAAACTCTCAATCAGATGCTTACCGATCAGTCCGGCATGCCAGGAAGTTCCGCAAGCAACAATAATAAACCGTTTGGCATTCAGCAGCTTTTCCCGGTGATCTATCACAGCAGAAAGTACCACATTATCAGCTTCCACATTGATACGTCCGCGCATACAATCATGAATACAATCGGGCTGTTCGAAAATCTCTTTCAACATAAAGTGCGGATATCCCCCTTTTTCCAACTGACCGAGATTGAGTTCCACCTTCTTTATTTCAGGTATCATTTCAACATTGCTCAAGTTGACCACCTTCAACTCCTTCCCCAGATTCAAGACAGCGATTTCCCCGTCTTCCAGATAAACCACCTTGTCGGTATATTCTACAATCGGAGTAGCATCCGAAGCAAGAAAGAACTCATTCTCTCCAATCCCCACTACCAACGGACTACTCTTACGGGCAGCAATAATCTCATCAGGATGCTCTTTATCAAGAATCGCAATCGCATAAGCACCAATCACCTCCCCTAACGCCAACTGAACAGCCGTCAACAGACTGACCTGATGAGTGACTTTCATGTATTCTATTAATTGAACGAGGACTTCGGTATCTGTACTACTTTTAAAAAGATAGCCTTTGGCTTGAAGTTTTTCTTTAAGAACGGCGTAGTTTTCAATAATACCGTTATGAATGAGAGCGAGCTTTTCGGAAGAAGAGTAATGAGGGTGGGCGTTAGCGGAACAAGGTTCCCCGTGAGTAGCCCAACGGGTATGGGCAATTCCGATTGTACCGGAAATATCTTTCTGTGTGACGAAATTTTCAAGATCGGAGACTTTCCCTTTCGTCTTATACACATTTAACTGTTGGTCATCACTAATGATTGCTACCCCCGCACTGTCATATCCACGATACTCCAGTCGCTTCAACCCTTTGATAAGGATAGGGTAGGCTTTTCGTTTACCAATATAGCCTACTATTCCACACATATTATGATATTTTTATTTCGCCTGCAAATATACACATTACAAATAACATAAAGACAACAAAAAACAGATTTATTTGACAGAAACGCATAAAAAAGTTTCAAACACATCAAAAAGTTAAATAATATATTATTTTTAGCTCAAAAAGAAACAAATTACAATCAGCTTCAAATAAGGATAAATAAGCTAACAAATTAAAAGTAAATTTCCTGTTTTTAATAACAATTTAAAAGAATAAAGATTCCTATTCTTATTTCGCGTCACACAAAAGCTAAATTTTACTATCATTTTGGAATTAAAACACTAACTTTGCCAAACAATTTGATACATCAAACAGGTATTATCATACAATAAAGCTATTAAGAATGAAGAAACAAGAACTTTTTAACAACGTAACAGAAGGATTCCCTTACCAACGACAGCCCAAACAGATGGGCTTGTACGATGCGGCATACGAACACGATGCCTGCGGTGTTGGTATGCTGGTTAACATTCATGGAGAAAAGTCACACGACATTGTTGAGTCGGCTTTAAAGGTATTAGAGAACATGCGTCATCGCGGTGCCGAGGGTGCGGATAACAAGACCGGTGACGGGGCAGGTATCATGCTTCAAATTCCGCATGAATTTATTTTATTACAAGGTATTCCTGTCCCCGAAAAAGGACGGTACGGCACAGGATTGTTATTTTTGCCGAAAAACGAAAAAGACCAGGCAGCTATTCTAAGTATTATTATTGAAGAAATTGAAAAAGAAGGACTCACATTGATGCATCTGCGCAATGTGCCCACCTGCCCCGAAATCCTGGGAGAATCAGCTCTGGCAAACGAACCGGATATCAAACAAATATTCATCACCGGATTTACGGAAACGGAAACTGCCGACCGGAAGTTATACCTGATCCGGAAAAGAATCGAAAATAAAGTCAGATTGTCATCTATTCCGGCAAAAGACGATTTTTATGTTGTGTCGCTCTCTACCAAAAGCATTATATATAAAGGTATGCTTTCATCATTACAACTGCGCAACTACTATCCGGACCTGACAAATAGCTATTTTACCAGCGGACTGGCATTGGTGCACTCTCGTTTCAGTACCAATACATTCCCCACATGGGGATTGGCACAGCCGTTCCGTCTGCTGGCACACAACGGTGAAATCAATACTATCCGTGGCAACCGAGGATGGATGGAAGCCCGTGAAAGTGTACTCTCCACTCCCACTTTAGGCGATATAAAAGAAATCCGCCCGATTATACAACCGGGCATGAGCGACAGTGCTTCTCTGGATAATGTGCTAGAGTTCCTGGTGATGTCAGGATTGAGCCTGCCACATGCCATGGCTATGCTCGTACCAGAATCTTTCAACGAAAAGAATCCGATCAGTGAAGATCTGAAAGCATTCTACGAATACCACTCCATCCTGATGGAACCATGGGACGGACCGGCCGCACTACTTTTCAGCGACGGACGATTTGCCGGAGGTATGCTCGACCGCAATGGCCTGCGCCCTGCCCGTTATTTGATTACTAAAAACGATATGATGGTGGTAGCTTCGGAAGTCGGTGTTATGGATTTCGAACCGGGAGACATTAAAGAAAAAGGTCGCTTACAGCCCGGCAAAATTCTGCTGGTGGATACGGAAAAAGGTGAAATTTACTATGACGGTGAACTGAAAAAGCAGTTGGCTGAAGCCAAACCTTACCGCAGCTGGCTATCTACCAACCGGATCGAACTAGACGAACTGAAAAGCGGACGCAAAGTTCCCCATCAGGTGGAAAACTACAACCGTATGCTTCGTACTTTCGGCTACTCCAAGGAGGACATCGAAAAACTGATTATGCCGATGGCAAGTACCGGAGCAGAACCGATCAACTCAATGGGCAATGACACTCCGCTAGCCGTACTTTCAGATAAGCCGCAGTTGCTTTACAACTATTTCCGTCAGCAATTTGCACAGGTAACCAATCCGCCTATTGACCCGCTTCGCGAAGAACTGGTGATGTCATTGACGGAATATATCGGAGCAGTCGGCATGAATATTCTGACACCCAGTGAAAGTCATTGTAAAATGGTACGCCTGAACCACCCGATTTTGAGCAATACACAACTGGATATTCTTTGTAATATCCGGTACAAAGGCTTCAAAACGGTCAAACTCCCTATGTTGTTTGAGGTTGCAAAAGGGAAAGCCGGATTGCAGGAAGCACTGGCCCATCTTTGTAAAATGGCGGAAGAATCCGTGACGGAAGGTGTAAACTACATTGTACTGACCGACCGTGAGGTGGATATTACCCATGCTGCCATTCCATCATTGCTGGCAGTAAGCGCTGTTCATCACCACCTGATTTCAGTTGGTAAACGGGTACAAACGGCATTGATTGTAGAAAGCGGTGAAATACGTGAAGTGATGCACGCCGCGTTATTGTTGGGTTTCGGAGCAAGTGCCCTGAATCCTTACATGGCATTTGCCGTCCTCGACCGACTGGTAAAAGACAAGGATATTCAGTTGGATTATACCACTGCCGAAAAGAACTATATCAAATCCATCTGTAAAGGCTTGTTTAAAATCATGAGTAAGATGGGTATCTCTACGATCCGCTCCTATCGTGGCGCTAAGATTTTCGAAGCTGTCGGTTTGAGTGAAGAGTTGAGCAAGGCTTATTTCGGAGGACTCGGTTCACCGATCGGAGGTATCCGTCTGGAAGAAATAGCCAGAGATGCCATTGCTTTCCATAAAGATGGATTTGAAGGTATTAAAAATGAAGAGTTATTAAAAAACAACGGTTTGTATGCTTTCCGTAAAGATGGAGAAAAGCACGCATGGAATCCGGAAACAATCAGCACGCTGCAATTGGCTACACGACTGGGGAGTTATAAGAAATTTAAAGAGTACACCCATCTGGTAGACGAAAAAGAGAAGCCTATTTTCCTTCGTGACTTCCTGGGATTCCGTCGTAATCCTATTTCTATCGATCAGGTGGAACCGGTGGAAAATATTCTGCATCGTTTCGTCACAGGAGCTATGTCTTTTGGTTCCATCAGCAAGGAAGCCCACGAGGCAATGGCTGTTGCCATGAATAAAATCCATGGACGCAGCAATACTGGTGAAGGTGGTGAAGATGCCGCGCGTTTCCAACCGTTGCCGGATGGCAGTTCTTTACGAAGTGCGATCAAACAGGTAGCTTCCGGTCGTTTCGGTGTAACGGCAGAGTATCTGGTGAATGCGGACGAAATTCAAATTAAGATAGCACAGGGAGCCAAACCGGGTGAAGGGGGACAACTTCCGGGATTTAAAGTAAATGATGTGATTGCGAAAACACGTCATTCCATTCCGGGAATTTCGCTAATTTCTCCCCCGCCCCATCATGATATTTATTCGATTGAGGATTTGGCTCAACTGATCTTCGATTTGAAAAATGTAAATCCACAGGCCAAAATCAGCGTGAAACTGGTAGCAGAAAGCGGTGTCGGTACGATTGCCGCCGGTGTGGCAAAAGCAAAGGCGGATTTGATTGTCATCTCCGGCGCTGAAGGGGGTACGGGTGCTTCTCCCGCTTCTTCTATCCGCTATGCGGGTATCTCACCGGAATTAGGATTGAGCGAAACACAGCAAACACTGGTTCTGAACGGACTTCGTGGCCAAGTAGTTCTGCAAGCCGACGGACAGCTGAAAACCGGACGGGATATCATCTTAATGGCATTAATGGGTGCCGAAGAATATGGTTTCGCCACCTCCGCATTAATCGTATTGGGTTGTGTAATGATGCGTAAATGTCATCAGAACACTTGTCCGGTAGGAGTTGCCACGCAGAATGAAGAGTTACGTAAACGCTTTCATGGACGCAGTGAATATTTAGTAAACTTTTTCACATTCCTGGCACAGGAAGTCCGTGAGCATTTGGCTGAAATGGGATTCACCCGGATGGATGACATCATCGGACGTACAGACTTAATCGAACGCAAGTCCGATGCCAATGACCCGAATCCGAAGCATACTTTAATCGACTTCAGCAAATTGTTGGCACGTGTTGACAACAGTGCGGCTATCCGTCATGTCATCGACCAGGATCATGGAATTTCTACTGTAAAGGATGTAACCATCATCGATGCCGCACAGGAAGCTATCGAACATGAGAAAGAGATTTCTTTAGAATATACGATTGCCAATACAGACCGTGCAATAGGTGCTATGCTTTCCGGAGTGATCGCCAAGAAATACGGTGCCAAAGGATTGCCGGAACATACGCTGAATGTAAAATTCAAAGGTTCGGCAGGTCAGTCTTTCGGAGCTTTTCTCGTACCGGGAGTTAACTTTAAACTGGAAGGTGAAGCGAATGATTACCTGGGCAAAGGATTGAGTGGCGGACGTATCTCCGTATTGCCTCCTATCCGCAGCAACTTCGAAGCCGAAAAAAATACAATCGCCGGTAATACCTTGCTTTATGGCGCAACAAGCGGTGAAGTATATATCAACGGCCGTGTAGGAGAACGTTTTGCTGTTCGTAACTCCGGCGCAGTCGCCGTAGTGGAAGGCGTGGGTGACCACTGTTGCGAATACATGACCGGAGGTCGTGTGGTAGTCCTCGGACAAACCGGACGTAACTTTGCAGCCGGTATGAGTGGCGGTGTGGCTTATGTATGGAACAAGGACGGTAACTTCGATTATTTCTGCAACATGGAAATGGTGGAACTGTCACTCATCGAAGAAGCCAGCTACCGGAAAGAGTTGCACGAACTAATCCGCCAGCATTACCTCTACACAGGCTCGAAACTGGCACGCATCCTACTCGACAACTGGAATCATTACGTAGACCAATTCATCCAAGTAGTGCCCATCGAATACAAAAAAGTACTGCAGGAAGAACAAATGAGAAAGTTACAACAAAAAATTGCAGATATGCAAAGAGACTATTAGATTTACAATTTGACTATTTACAATTTACTATTTGAATGTATAGTCTGTAAATAGTCAAATAGCAAATGACAAGATAGTCTAGAAATAGTAAATCGTAAATCGTCAAATAGTAAATAACAAGATGGGAGATCCTAGAGCATTTTTAAATATAGCTCGGCAGGAGGCGGGATATCGCCCTGTGAGCGAGCGAATCACTGACTATAGTCAGGTGGAACAGACATTGAATACAAACAGCCGTAAATTGCAGGCGTCACGCTGCATGGATTGCGGCGTACCTTTCTGTCATTGGGCATGCCCGATAGGAAATAAACAACCGGAATGGCAGGATGCATTATACAAAGGAAAATGGAAGGAGGCTTACGAAGTATTGTCATCTACTTGCGATTTTCCTGAATTTACAGGACGTATCTGTCCTGCCCTTTGCGAGAAATCATGCGTGCTGAAACTTTCCTGCGACCAGCCGGTAACTATCCGTGAGAATGAGGCGGCAATCGTAGAAGCTGCTTTTCGTGAAGGATATATACAGGTAAAGACTCCGGAAAGAAACGGAAAGAAAGTAGCGGTGATTGGTGCAGGTCCTGCCGGACTGGTAGTTGCCAATCAGTTAAATCTAAAAGGATATAGCGTTACTCTATTCGATAAGGATGAAGCTCCCGGAGGATTACTACGATTTGGTATCCCTAATTTCAAACTGGACAAGAATGTAATCGACCGACGGATGAAGATATTGGCCGCAGAAGGAATCCGGTTTGAGATGGGAGTAGAAATAGATGTCAATCATTTACCGGAAGGATTCGATGCTTACTGCATCTGTACAGGAACACCGGCAGCACGTGACTTGAGTATTCCGGGACGTGAACTGAAAGGGATTCATTTCGCACTCGAAATGCTGGCACAACAGAACAGGATTTTGGCAGGACAGACTTTCCCGAAAGACAAGTTGGTAAATGCCAAAGGCAAAAAGGTTCTCGTGATAGGTGGCGGTGATACCGGTTCCGACTGTATCGGAACCAGCGTGCGACAAGGAGCCGTCAGTGTCACTCAAATAGAGATCATGCCGAAACCTCCTGTCGGATACAATCCGGCTACCCCATGGCCTCAATGGCCGGTAGTCTTCAAAACGACTTCCAGCCATGAAGAAGGTTGTACACGCCGTTGGTGTCTGGCTTCCAATCAGTTTCTCGGAAAGAATGGAAAAGTGACAGGCGTAGAAGTGGAAGAAGTGGAATGGATTCCGGCAACAGCTGGCGGACGTCCCACGATGAAACCGACAGGAAAAAAGGAAGTCATCGAAGCGGACATGGTATTGCTGGCGATGGGATTCCTGAAACCGGAACAGCCGAAGTTTGCCGAAAATGTATTCCTTGCCGGAGATGCGGATACAGGAGCCAGCCTCGTCGTACGTGCCATGGCAGGAGGAAGAAAAGCGGCTGCAGAAATAGACACTTATTTGACGAAATAATCTCCGAAGTAAGGAATACTAAGAGGTCTGACTGCTATTATCGGTTCGTTCCACCTAGGTGGAACTTAAGGATAACCTAGGTAGAATTTAAAGACAACCATGGTGGAACGAAAAGTCAACCTAGGTAGAACGAATAAATAATAGCAATCGGGCTTCTTAGAAACAGCGAATAAACAATCAACATATTCAATCACCCCCAAAAACTTAAAGTTATGTGTGGAATAGCAGGTATACTCAACATAAAGGTTCAAACGAAAGAACTAAGAGATAAAGCACTGAAGATGGCCCAGAAAATCCGTCATCGCGGACCGGACTGGAGTGGAATCTATGTAGGTGGAAGTGCCATCCTGGCACACGAACGCCTGTCAATCGTCGACCCGCAGAGCGGCGGCCAACCGTTATACTCTCCTGATCGTAAACAGGTGCTCGCCGTAAACGGTGAGATATACAACCACCGGGACATTCGTGCTCAATACGCCGGAAAATATAACTTTCAGACAGGAAGTGACTGTGAGGTCATTCTTGCTCTTTACAAAGAGAAAGGCATCCACTTCCTGGAAGATATTAGCGGTATCTTTGCTTTTGTTCTTTATGATGAAGAAAAGGATGAATTTCTGATTGCCCGTGATCCGATAGGGGTTATTCCTTTATATATAGGAAAAGATAAAGAAGGAAGAATCTACTTCGGCAGCGAACTGAAAGCACTTGAAGGATTTTGCGACGAATATGAGGTATTCCTTCCCGGACATTATTTCCATAGCAAAGAAGGAAAAATGAAACGTTGGTATTCACGCGACTGGACAGCTTATGAAGCCGTCAAAGACAATGACGCACAAACCGGTGATGTGAAAACAGCATTAGAAGATGCCGTACATCGCCAGTTAATGAGTGACGTACCTTATGGAGTGCTTCTTTCGGGTGGGCTGGACAGTTCCGTCATCTCCGCTATTGCCAAAAAATATGCGGCAAAGCGTATAGAGACAGACGGAGCGAGTGATGCGTGGTGGCCTCAACTCCACTCCTTCGCCATCGGACTCAAAGGTGCTCCCGATTTGATTAAAGCACGTGAAGTGGCTGAATATATCGGTACTGTCCACCATGAAATAAACTATACTGTTCAGGAAGGTCTGGATGCCCTGCGTGATGTCATTTATTTCATCGAGACATACGATGTAACCACGGTACGCGCTTCCACTCCCATGTACCTACTGGCACGTGTCATCAAATCGATGGGGATTAAAATGGTGTTGAGCGGTGAAGGTGCCGATGAAGTTTTCGGAGGGTATCTATACTTCCACAAGGCCCCCACTCCACAGGCATTCCACGAAGAAACGGTACGTAAACTTTCAAAGTTACACATGTACGATTGTCTCCGTGCCAACAAAAGTCTGTCAGCATGGGGCGTAGAAGGACGCGTCCCTTTCCTTGACAAAGAATTTCTCGATGTAGCCATGAACCTGAATCCGAAAGCTAAAATGTGCCCCGGAAAGGATATTGAGAAACGGATTGTTCGCGAAGCCTTTGCCGATATGTTACCGGAAAGTGTGGCGTGGAGACAAAAAGAACAATTCAGTGACGGTGTGGGATATTCATGGATCGATACTTTGAGAGAAATCACAGCGGCTGCCGTTAGCGATGAGCAAATGGAACATGCTGCCGAACGCTTCCCCATCCATACTCCGCAAAACAAGGAAGAATACTATTATCGTAGTATCTTTGAAGAGCATTTCCCCAGTGAAAGTGCAGCACGCAGCGTACCGAGTGTTCCCAGTGTGGCCTGTTCCACAGCAGAAGCGCTGGCGTGGGATATTGCTTTCAGGAACCTGAATGAGCCTAGCGGACGTGCGGTGAGAGGAATACACGAAGAGGCCTATACTTAACTGATAAAAATAACGGAAAGAGCAGATTCTGTTATTCTTTTGTAGCATTTCTATTTTAAAATCCCAAGGATTAACGCAGATTAGCATATTATTGTCTGATTTGCGTTTTCTTTTTTATAATTTTGAGGCCAAACCCAATTAAATCTATCAAACTTTTAAAAGACCAAACAAATGAATTTAAAAAAAATGATGATGGCTTCTGCCCTTCTAATGGCTGCTTGCTGTATGCAGGCACAGACAAAAGTGATAGCCCACCGCGGATTCTGGAAAACTCCGGGATCATCACAAAACAGTATTTCATCACTTCTAAAAGCAGACTCCATCAGTTGTTACGGTTCAGAATTTGACGTATGGATCGCTAAGGATAACAAGTTGGTGGTCAACCATGATCCTGTATACAAGATGAGACCGATGGAGTATTCCAAAGGTGACGCACTGACCGGACTTAAATTATCCAACGGAGAAAACTTGCCTAGCCTGGAACAATATCTGGAAGCCGGGAAAAACTGTAATACCCGACTGATTCTCGAACTGAAAGCACATAGCAATAAGAAACGTGAAACCAAAGCCGTACAGGGAATCCTTGCCATGGTGAAGAAAATGGGACTGGAAAACCGCATGGAATATATCACGTTCTCCCTACATGCCATGAAAGAGTTTATCCGCCTGGCTCCTGCCGGTACTCCGGTATTTTACCTTAACGGGGAACTGTCTCCCAAAGAATTAAAGGAACTCGGTGCTGCCGGTCTTGATTATCACATGGGAGTGATTAAGAAACACCCCGAATGGATCAAAGAAGCTCATGAGCTCGGCTTGAAAGTAAATGTGTGGACTGTGGACGAAGTGGAAGATATGAAATCGCTGATCGAACAGAAAGTAGATTTCATTACCACCAACGAACCAGTCATCTTACAAGAAGAACTGAAAAAACATCAATAAGATAAAATCATTACAAAGTAAACTATTTAATATCCGTCTTTAAAGAAACAGCTCGTTGTACTAAATCCCGCATACGTAATAGCTAAAGTTTGCTATCTGTATGCGGGATTTAGTACAACGGGTGGTTCCTTTTAAAGGAACCACCCGTTTCTTTTAAAGGAAAAATGAGCTTTCATAACAAACTAAATACCAGCATATTAAGAACACTCTTTTTTTCATTTGAAAAAGAAAAAGGTCATTTTCATATATGCCAATAAAAGATTACAAACGATTTACTGGAAATCATCTAATACCTCTTTCAACTCTCCTACCGTAAGCTCTCCTACCTGTCTCCATAATTCATGTCCCTTATGCAATAAAAGAAAGGCGGGCACTGTTTCTACATTATGCGCATCGGCTATTGTTCTATTTTCTTCAGCATTCACTCTTATCAATTCTACAGTTCTCTTTTCGTAAGTCCGAAGCACAGGACCTATCCACTCATAATGAGGTGACCAGTCGGCATAAAATACTACCAACACCAAATGGTTGGTCTTAGCTGCTGTTTCTAATTGTTTCTCTATATTCATATCTCTACGTTTTTATATTAATGATAGTGCTAAAACAATGAATACAGGAAAAGGTTCTTCAGCATATCCGGCGAGCAATATGATAGATAAATAGGGGTTTTCACTTTCATATCGTCAAAAGGAAAAGGATATATTTCTTGTTTTTATAGCGGATTTCACCGATTATCAAGGCTAAATATTCTTCATATATTATGGAAGAATATGCAAAACAATTCACCCAAATAACAGTTTATTAATATATAAATAGGTATAATTTCAAATTATAACTAAACACAGCCGTATATAAAGCGATTATAAGTTTGAGGAAAATAAATAGATATTAGATATACTTTTTAGTAAAATATAAAGCAAAAAGTCATACCTTTGCATCGTAATAAAACAAAAGGATACAACAACCAATAAATAACAATCAAAATGATATCAAAAATTAAGTTCACAAAAATGCATGGAGCGGGAAATGACTACATATATGTAGACACAACCCAATATCCGATAACCGACCCTGCAAAGAAGGCAATCGAATGGAGCAAGTTTCATACAGGAATCGGAAGTGATGGACTTATATTGATTGGCATCTCTGATAAAGCGGATTTCAGCATGCGTATTTTCAATGCGGACGGTTCGGAAGCTATGATGTGTGGCAACGGAAGCCGTTGTGTAGGCAAATATGTATATGAATACGGCTTGACTGACAAAACAGAAATTACGCTGGATACACGATCTGGAATAAAAATTCTGAAACTGCATATAGAGGAAAAAACAGTCAGTACAGTCACCGTAGATATGGGTAGTCCGTTGGAAACAGACGGGATTCAGTGGGAAGGGAAGTATCCTTTCCGGTCAACCAAAGTATCAATGGGTAATCCGCATCTCGTCACATTTGTTGAGGACATCACCCGGATTGATTTACCGGAAATCGGTCCTGCACTGGAGAATCATCCTCTTTTTCCCGATAGAACTAATGTGGAGTTTGCACAGATTGTCGGCAAAGACACCATACGGATGAGGGTATGGGAAAGAGGATCGGGAATCACTCAAGCTTGCGGGACAGGTGCTTGTGCCACAGCAGTAGCCGCCTTCATCAACGGACTTACAGAAAGAAAAAGCGATGTAATCATGGATGGAGGGACAGTTACCATTGAATGGGATGAAATCTCCGGGCATATATTAATGACCGGACCGGCAACCAAAGTTTTCGATGGGGAGATTGAGGATAAGTAATAAATAAGTATTAGATATTAAGTATCAGGTATTAAGTATTAGGTATCAGGTATTAGATTTTGCAGAACTTAAAACAATAACAAGATGGCATTAGTAAACGAACATTTTTTGAAGTTACCGGGAAGCTATTTATTCTCGGACATAGCGAAAAAGGTAAATACCTTCAAGATAACACATCCTAAACAGGATATTATCCGGTTGGGTATCGGTGATGTCACCCAACCGCTTCCGAAAGCGTGTATCGAAGCCATGCACAAAGCGGTAGAAGAGCTGGCCAGCAAAGATACATTCCGCGGATATGGTCCTGAACAGGGATATGATTTTCTGATTGAAGCAATTATAAAAAATGACTTTATTCCACGTGGGATTCACTTCTCGGCATCCGAGATATTTGTCAGTGACGGTGCCAAAAGCGATACCGGAAATATAGGAGATATTCTTCGCCATGACAATAGCGTAGGTGTTACAGACCCCATCTATCCGGTATATATAGACAGCAATGTCATGTGCGGACGTGCCGGAGTGCTGGAAGAAGAGACGGGCAAATGGAGTAATGTTACTTATATGCCTTGCACAAGTGAGAACAACTTTATTCCGGAAATTCCGGACAAACGGATAGACATTGTTTATCTCTGCTATCCGAACAACCCGACAGGAACGACCTTAACCAAACCGGAACTGAAGAAATGGGTGGACTATGCATTGGCAAACGATACATTGATTCTGTTCGATGCCGCTTATGAAGCATATATCCAGGATGAGAATGTCCCCCACTCTATCTATGAGATTAAGGGAGCTAAAAAGTGTGCGATCGAATTCCGTAGTTTCTCAAAAACGGCAGGATTTACCGGAGTACGCTGCGGATATACCGTAGTTCCGAAAGAACTTACTGCCGCCACATTGGAAGGAGACCGCATCCCACTCAACAGATTGTGGAACCGCCGCCAGTGCACCAAGTTCAACGGTACTTCTTACATTACCCAACGGGCAGCAGAAGCCGTTTACAGTGCAGAAGGCAAAGCACAGATTAAAGAAACAATCGGCTATTATATGACCAACGCCCAAATTATGAAAGAGGGATTGGAAGCCACAGGACTGAAAGTGTATGGAGGAGTCAACGCTCCCTACTTATGGGTGAAAACTCCGAACGGGCTTTCATCATGGCGATTCTTCGAACAGATGTTGTATGAAGCCAATGTGGTCGGTACTCCCGGTGTAGGCTTCGGACCAAGCGGTGAAGGATATATCCGCCTGACTGCCTTTGGCGAACGTAACGATTGTATCGAAGCAATGAGAAGAATAAAAAACTGGCTATAAGATAGTATTTCGCGCGCTACTATATACATGGACCGTACATCCACATTTTTCTAACTTAAAGGTAAAAAGACGATGAAAACGACGATTAACAAAAAATGGGGAGTAATAATAGTAGCATTATTACTGACAGGGTTTGCTCCATCCGCAATGTTGGCGCAAGATAAAGTGGAAGCTTCCGTTGGAGCCGATCTGGTAAGTGGTTACATCTGGCGTGGCCAGGATTTAGGCGGAGTTAGTATTCAGCCTTCATTGGGAATCACTTACAAGGGCTTCTCACTCGGAGCATGGGGATCGGTAGGGTTCGAATCGACAGATACGAAAGAGTTCGATTTAACTCTCGGTTATTCGACGGGTGGTTTTAGCGTTTCAGTGACGGATTATTGGTTTAATACCCAAACAGCAACTAACAAGTATTTTCAATACGGAGCTCATTCAACAGCTCATGTATTTGAAGCACAAGTCGGATATGACTTCGGACCACTGACAGTCAACTGGTATACAAACTTTGCAGGTGCCGACGGTGTGAAAGAAAATGGCAAAAGAGCTTATTCTTCTTACCTCGCACTTAGCGCACCATTCAAATTGGGAGGTCTCGACTGGACAGTAGATTTAGGGATGGTTCCTTGGGAAACAACTTTCTACAATGACTATACAAGTGGATTCTGCGTATCAGACGTAAGTATCGGAGCTTCCAAAGAAATCAAAATAACAGATTCTTTCTCACTCCCGGCATTTGCGAAAGTTACAGCAAATCCACGAACAGAAGGAGCTTACTTCACATTCGGATTAAATTTTTAGGAGAGAGAATTTAGAATATCAAAGAGCGTATAGGGATCAGGTAGTTAGAGTTTAGATTTTATCGGTTTGTTGTATGGTAACCTGCTATGGCTGCCCCCTGTACCTCTTTCTTTTACAGGTCAACACTAATATTTAAGGTATATGAAAAAGATTGAAGCTATTATCCGTAAAACCAAATTCGAGGACGTGAAAGAAGCTCTTCTCGAAGCGGACATCGAATGGTTTTCTTACTATGACGTAAGAGGTATTGGGAAAGCACGGCAAGGACGTATCTACCGCGGTGTAGTATATGACACCAGCACTATCGAAAGAATCTTAATCTCTATTGTCGTGCGCGACAAGAATGCCGAGAAAACTGTACAAGCCATTATTAAAGCGGCACAAACCGGAGAAATCGGAGACGGACGTATTTTCGTCATCCCTATTGAAGACGCTATCCGCATCCGTACCGCCGAACGTGGCGATATAGCCCTATACAATGCTGAACAAGAACGCTAATCCAGCAACCAGCAATATGCCGGGGCCAGATTCCCATGCGGATTAAACGTTGATGGCATATATGAAAAAGAAATTATAATATTACTAATAACAGGCATTTAATAAGATAATTCATTATGGATACAAAATATAAAAGCCATAGCTTCGTAAAGCTGTGGATAGCCACTACCATGTTTATGTTATGCTGTTTTGCCACCGGCACGCTAGCACAAGACGCAGTTGCTGCAGATACTGTTACGACGGTGGTAGAGACGACAACTGAAATTACAGCAGCTCCTGCCGAGACTGACGCAGAAACCCCTGATACAATTGGTGAACTGGCCTTAGGACTGAATACAGTCTGGATGTTGCTTGCAGCAATGCTGGTATTTTTTATGCAACCGGGATTTGCACTTGTTGAAGCTGGGTTCACAAGAGTAAAGAATACCGCCAATATTCTGATGAAGAACTTTGTTGATTTCATGTTCGGTTCTTTATTATATTGGTTCATCGGTTTCGGGCTTATGTTTGGCGCAGGAGAATTCATCGGAATGCCCCACTTCTTCGACCTTTCTTTCATGGACAACGGTCTTCCCAGAGAAGGTTTTCTGGTTTTCCAGACCGTATTCTGTGCAACGGCAGCCACAATCGTATCAGGAGCAATGGCAGAACGTACCAAATTCTCCATGTATTTGGTTTACACGATTTTCATCAGTGTACTGATATATCCGATATCCGGCCACTGGACTTGGGGTGGCGGTTGGCTGATGAACGGTGAAGAGGGGTCTTTCATGATGAATCTTTTTGGAACAACCTTCCATGACTTCGCCGGTTCTACCGTTGTTCACTCTGTAGGTGGATGGATTGCTCTGGTAGGTGCTGCCATTCTTGGCCCGCGTATCGGTAAATATGGAAAAGACGGCAAATCAAGAGCTATTCCGGGACATAACCTGACAATTGCCGCACTAGGTGTATTTATTCTCTGGTTCGGATGGTTTGGGTTCAACCCCGGTTCTCAATTGGCAGCAAGTACCGAAACTGATGCAAATGCAATCTCCCACGTATTCCTGACTACAAATCTTGCGGCCTGTGCCGGTGGTTTCTTCGCATTGGCGATCAGCTGGATGAAATACGGAAAGCCTTCTTTGTCACTGACATTGAATGGTATTCTGGCAGGTTTGGTCGGTATTACAGCCGGATGTGACGCAGTATCTCCCGCAGGAGCCGCTCTGATCGGCGCAATCTGTGGTGTTGTAATGATTTTCTCTGTCGACTTTATAGACAAGATTTTAAAGATAGACGATCCGGTGGGCGCATCTTCCGTACATGGTGTTTGCGGATTTCTCGGAACAGTTCTCACGGGTTTGTTCTCTACCAGCGAAGGTTTATTCTACGGACACGGTTTCGGATTCCTCTGTGCACAACTATTCGGAGCACTGGTTGTCGGTGTCTGGGCAGCAGGTATGGGATTCATAATCTTTAAAGCACTTGACAAGATTCACGGACTTCGTGTTCCGGCACGTATCGAAGAAGAAGGTCTTGATATCTACGAACACGGAGAGTCCGCTTACAACTAAATGAAACAGATTATCAACTCTAACATATTTAACAACAAATCAAATCAGGTATTATGTCAAAACTTAGATTCAGAGTAGTAGAGACAGCTTTCAAGAAGAAAGCGGTTGAGGTAGCAACACCTGCTGAACGTCCTTCGGAATACTTCGGCAAATATGTGTTCAACAAGGAAAAGATGTTCAAATATCTTCCCAGCAAGGTATACAATGCGCTGATTGACGCAATTGATAATGGTGCTCCGCTAGATCGCAGTATTGCTGACGAAGTAGCTGCCGGCATGAAGAAATGGGCCATCGAAATGGGGGCCACTCACTACACACACTGGTTTGCACCGCTCACCGAAGGTACGGCAGAAAAGCACGATGCTTTCGTCGAACATGACGGCAAAGGTGGCATGATGGAAGAATTTACAGGCAAACTGCTTGTGCAGCAAGAACCGGATGCTTCTTCTTTCCCGAATGGCGGAATCCGCAATACATTCGAAGCGCGTGGTTACAGTGCCTGGGATCCTTCATCACCTGCTTTTATTGTAGATGATACGCTTTGCATCCCGACTGTCTTTATCGCATATACCGGTGAGGCTCTCGACTATAAAGCTCCCTTATTGAAAGCACTGCGTGCCGTAGATAAAGCTGCCGTAGACGTATGCCATTACTTCAATCCGGAAGTTAAGAAAGTGGTTGCTTATCTAGGCTGGGAACAGGAATATTTTCTGGTGGACGAAGGTTTATATGCCGCACGTCCGGATTTATTGCTGACCGGACGTACTTTGATGGGCCATGACAGTGCCAAGAACCAACAGTTGGAAGACCACTACTTCGGTGCTATTCCCACCCGTGTGGCTGCCTTCATGAAAGACCTTGAAATTGAAGCTCTGAAACTGGGTATTCCTGTCAAGACTCGTCACAATGAGGTTGCTCCAAACCAGTTTGAGCTGGCTCCTATCTTTGAAGAATGTAACTTGGCCAACGACCATAACTTGCTGATTATGTCACTGATGCGTAAGGTGAGCCGTCGCCACGGTTTCCGCGTACTGCTTCATGAAAAGCCCTTCAAAGGTGTCAATGGTTCGGGTAAACACAACAACTGGTCTTTGGGTACTGATACAGGTATCTTATTGATGGGACCAGGTAAGACTCCGGAAGACAATCTGCGTTTTGTTACATTTGTTGTCAATACATTGATGGCTGTTTACCATCATAACGGATTGCTGAAAGCTTCTATCTCCAGTGCTACCAACGCCCACCGTCTGGGAGCGAATGAAGCGCCTCCTGCAATTATCTCCTCTTTCCTCGGAAAACAGTTGTCGCAGGTATTGGATCATATCGAGAACAGTACGAAAGATGATTTGATCAGCCTTAGCGGTAAACAGGGAATGAAGTTGGATATTCCGCAGATTCCCGAATTGCTGATCGATAATACAGACCGTAACCGTACTTCTCCATTTGCTTTCACAGGCAACCGCTTTGAGTTCCGTGCCGTAGGTTCCGAAGCAAACTGTGCTTCTGCCATGATTGCATTGAACTCGGCCGTAGCAAATCAATTGGTGAAGTTTAAGAAGGACGTGGATGCGTTGATTGAAAAGGGAGAACCCAAAATTTCCGCCATTCTTGAAATCATTCGCGGATATATCAAAGAATGTAAAGCCATTCATTTCGACGGTAACGGTTACAGCGACGAATGGAAAAAAGAAGCTGCCCGTCGTGGACTGGATTGCGAAACCAGTGTTCCTGTTATCTTCGACAATTACCTGAAACCGGAAACAATTGCCATGTTCGAAGCTACCGGTGTAATGACAAAGAAAGAACTGGAAGCCCGTAACGAGGTGAAATGGGAAACTTATACGAAGAAGATTCAGATTGAGGCACGTGTATTGGGTGACTTGGCAATGAATCATATCATTCCGGTTGCCACTCAATACCAGACGGACTTAATTAATAATGTCTATAAGATGCAATCTCTTTTCCCGGCAGAAAAGGCTGCGAAATTGTCTGCTAAAAACCTGGAACTTATTGAAGAGATTGCCGACCGCACAGCTTTCATCAAGGAGCATGTAGATGCAATGATTAAGGCTCGTAAGGTTGCAAACAAGATAGAAAGCGAACGGGAAAAAGCCATTGCCTACCACGACACAATCGTCCCGGCACTGGAAGAAATCCGTTATCACATCGACAAGTTGGAACTGATTGTCGACAATCAGATGTGGACGCTTCCAAAATACAGGGAACTGTTATTTGTGAGATAGAAAAAAATGCGGTGAACGATAAACTGTAAACGGTGAACAAACTGCATTATCATTGCAGAATATTCACCGTTAGCCGTTCACTGTTATTGAAATTATCTATTTCTTTTGTTGGTTGTTTTAAGTTTGCGGGGAGGGGTGCTGTGAAGCAGTCCTCTTCTTTTTTTTATTCGATAATCTTTGCGTCTTCAATATCATCATCGTCATGCATAACCGGAGCCTTCGGGCGGCGACGGGCAAACTTGAACCAGTTTATCAATTCGGAAAGAGAATAAACCAAACTGCTGATACCAATAATTATAAATGCAGTATTACGCGCTCCTGTCGGATTGAACAAAGCAATGATACCCGCAATAAGAATCAGCGAAGGAATCAGATAAAAAGCTCCCGAAACGGGCATCCACCGACGAGCCATCGACAAAGAAGCAATCTGTTGCACTCCTCCCATAATCAGGATAAATCCCAATAAAAACATCAGGACGTCTGCAAAGAATTCAGGCATCACAATCAGCCAAAGTCCGAATAATAAGCTACCGATTCCTTCTATCGGAAAACGGGGAGCAGCTTCACCTTCCGGTCTTTTCCGGCCGAAATAGCCAAAAAGGCTGATAACACCGGGAATCAAGAAGGCAACACCTACCGTAATGACAATATAGCTGGCAGCCGCATTAGGCCAAATCACGAGTACCAATCCAATCACAAGTGCGAAGAGAATACGAATAAGGGAATAATTCATTGTTTTCATAAATTCTATTTTTTTAACCGAGTCTGTTCCAATACTTTTGCGAATATAAGTGTTTCTACTGACATATAAAAATAACAAATAAACATTGTAATAAGTTCGTAATATGTTACGATATGAAAAAAAGGTGATCAATATTTGGAAAAGTCCTCGTATTAATCACCTTTTTATATTTTAGTAAATATAATATTATGATACCTTGTTTTTTATAAAATCAATAGCTTAATACTTCATTACCTTATTACTGCTTACAGTATTATACCAGTCAGTATTCATGGCCTGATCATGCGCCCAGTCGGCGAACTTAGCATATGCATCCGTTATCACTGTTGTCTCTGTAGGATAAGCAAATTTTTCAGGAACGCAAAGAGCCCATGTATTATTAACCGCCTTGATTACATCCAGCACTTCCTTATCAGCCAATTGGCCGTTCACTGTAGGCGAATTAAATTGATTCAGATGAATTTCCGTTCTCTTCTGAGCTCCCCCCTGATATGCAATAAAGAAATCTAAGCCGTCTGTCACACTAGGGATGGATATTGCATTCTTGAGTTTTATGTTCACTTCAAGAGTATATATGTTTGTAAGAGGAGTACTAGCATTCCCCGTATTCAACATAGGACGTTGTGATCCAGTATATCCATACACATAATGTGCATCGCCAAATAAAGGAATCACAAGTTCATTACCGTTCGTTTCATAAGATGCATTTTCAAATATTCCAGAATTTAATGAGTTGGTACGTTGGGTAGCACCTGCACCAAAACTGACCTCTTCCACATTACTTTTATCGAATTCTCGTATTCTTAAACCAGCACCTAATTGCTTCACGGCACCAACCGCACGCAGGTCGACTATATATTTCAATTCTTTCACATCATTACCAGCAGCAGGCAAATTGACATTCAACACAATATCATTGAAATCATAGTCTCCCGCTTGCGGATAATTGTCTTCAAAGGCATAAGAATAAACTGCATTTCGAATCTCTACATCATCCGGATTTTCATCAGAATTGTATCCTTCTTTGATACATTCACCGTCAGCAGGAAGTATAAAATCAGCCTTACCCGGATTGCAATAGGTAGCGCCTTGCTGCAATCCTTTATTTACTAGCCATGCAAAAGGAGACCAGTCATAGTGCGCTTCACCTTTATATGTCTGATCTGTTATTTCACAAATGATATTATTTGTTACTTTAGAATTAGATTGAGCCAAACCACTAAGATTAGCAATCTCATTAATTCTCAATAAAGCAGTACCCACAGTTGGACCGGTAACAGTTCTATATAAGCTGGCCTTACCTGTACAAGTCAACATGGATTGCGCTTCCATTACAATGTCATTGTCATTACCATTATAACCAAGCTCCTCGCAAATGGCTTCGGAAGTATTCCCCATAACAAGTGTGCCAAATTGGAATTTACCGGTTTTCAAATAACAACCATTTTTAATATTGGTATTATTGTTACCATTGATACTTCCAGTCTCCATAGTACCATGATTCACCAGTTCCATTCCATTTGTTGAAGCTTCATAGCGTTCCAACTGAAGTAATCCATAATTATAAAAGACTCCTACACCACCGTTGAAATCTAATACAGAGCAATTAATAGTGCCTGCATTATAGTTTCTTAATCCACTAGAACCATTTGTAATTTGAATAGTTCCCTCACCTATGATACTTCCACCCGGCATTACTGTTAAATAAGACTTATTTGTCAACGCCAAGCTCGCATTTTTGGCTATCTCTACTTTCCCACCATTTTCAACTACAATTTCTGTAATATCGCTAAATTGATAACTACTTTCAATAATCCATGTACTTCCTTGAGGAACGATTACTTTCACAGCCTGGGCTCCACCACTGGTTCCAGTAGTAGTAAATCCTTTATTAAAAGTACCACTCTGAATTTTAAACCAACGTTCTTTTTCTTTGAATACAGGTAATTTAGCATATTCAAACCATCCGGAACCTGCACCCAAATCCCAACCAGCTTGAACATCAGTAGCTATCGCTTTTTTACTACTAATATCATCAGCTGTATAAGGCGCTCCCATAGCCGGTATACCTGTTTTCGGCACAGTTCGTGACATAGAGCGTGTAGGCACATCCTTTTCATGTCCAAGTTGTGCAGTTACTTCTCCATTTTCAATCGCCACGGGCTGCACCATATAATGTCCGTGATTGTCTATACGTGCAACAAACACTTTATTGAGAGCTGTTGCACAGTCCATCACTACATTCAAAGTTGTACTTTGATTGGCAGTTCCTTCCGCTAAGATTTTTGCTGTACTTTCCGAGCTTAATGGGTCAGCATCGAATATCTGTATCTTATAATCTGTGCCCAAATCTCCATTAACCGACACATGTGCCGTCACTTTATGCGACATGGTCCAATCCCCATTAGGATCGATGTTCTTTACAGGAAAGGTTTCTTCGTAAGTTTGTCTCAGTTGATCTGCATCGAACAGAGTTTTCTCATTATCAACACAACTAGTAAAACTGATGGAGGACGCCAACAACGAAAAAGTGAAGACTTTTGCAATGTTCTGTTTCATAATCTTTGAATGCTTAAGTTTGCTTTATTTGCACAAAATACAAATCACCACTAATCAACAATCAGTAATGAACACACAAAGATAATTGTATTTATAGATAAAAGACAGCTAAAGTTGTATTTTCAGCTCACAGTTAACATCTTTTAGTAATACAATTTTAATTATTCTCATTAAAAGATAATCGACTACATCATTGAAAATAAAAAACTTATAAGTATGAGCTTTGTAGTATGAAGCAAAAAACAAAGAGTTGCATATTCTATGCAACTCTCAATTAAACGACAAAGATTCAGTACTACAGAGCACTACAAAATCCCGAGTTCCTTCATTTCCCTATCGAAAGAATAAAAGTTAATAATTAGAAGGGGAAAATCAAAGGTAAAACAAAAATCATCACAATCCCCATAATAATCTGCAATGGCAATCCTACTTTTACATAATCCATAAAAGTATATTGACCGGCAGGCATCACCAGGGCGTTAGGCGGTGTAGAGAATGGAGAAGCAAAACACATACTTGCACCTACCGTCACAGCAAACAAGAAGGGAACCGGACTCACCCCAATCTGTATGGCACTTTGCAAAGCAATCGGCGCAAGTAAGACAGCAGTAGCAGTATTGCTAATAAACATCGTCATCAGCGAAGTCGTAAAGTAAATACCTGCCATCAATGCAACAGGTCCGTATGATCCCAAGCCGCTAACCAACGTATTGGAAATATATTCCGAAGCTCCTGTTTTCTCCAATGCCAAGGACATAGGAAGCATAGCTGCAATCAATACAATACTCTCCCAGTTTATCGTTTTATAAGCCGCTTCTACATTACGGTAACATCCGGTCAATACCATCAATATACCTGCTATCATAACAGCTGTAACCGGAGCTATCGGAATGAAGTCGAAAACCATCATTGCCACCATTAATAACATAATAGCAGCCGCCACGGGAGCTTTATAGTCTAACGTTACTTTAGCCGCTTCCGCCAAAGGCTGTCCCAAGACAACCCAATCAGCCTCTTCCTTACTAAGACGGGCTATATTATTCCATGTTCCCTGCACCAGAAGTACATCACCACTGTGAATGCGCTCATTTCCCAATTCTTGCAATAGGTATTCCTTTTTACGACGGATTCCTAATACGTTCACATTAAACTTATCACGAAAACCGGCCTCTTTAATAGTTTGGTTTATCAAATTAGAAGCTGGCATCAACACTATTTCAGCAATACCGATGTCATAAAAATCCAGCGAATTAACTGTACTTTTTGTTTCTTCTGTTGCATGGTCGTCTAAAATCTCTAACAGATAATCTTCCGCAAAGAGTTGTACCTTATCAAATTCTCCCGTCACATACAAAATATCCTCGGCTTGCAACATTGTGTCCGGTGTGGCAAACTTCTGTGTAATCGTTTTCAAAAAACGATGTTGCGATGCATCACCACGACGAACTTCCATGATATTCAAACCATATTTATGACGAATATCCAAGTCAATAATTGTTTTACCTAAAAGCCGGGAATCTTTTATTACCTGCAAACGGAACAGATTGCTGGAAAGTCCATATTCATTCACCAACTGCTTCAATGACTTACCCGAACGTTTATTATCATCTTTCTGACCCTTTTTAGAAAGAAACCATTTACTAAGTGGCATTAATACAAGTGTACCGACAATTACACAGACAACACCGACAGGCAGGAAAGAGAAGAAGGAAAGCGGTTCAAGTCCGGCGGAAGTCAACGTATTCTGTATCACAAGGTTCGGCGGAGTACCGATTAAAGTCATCATACCTCCCATACTACTCGCAAAAGCCAATGGCATCAATAGCCTGCTCGGATTCATACCGGCACTCATCGCCAGACTGACAACAATAGGAAGCATCAGCGCCACCGTACCTGTATTACTGACAAACGCACCAATGACCGAAGTCACTAACATCACTAACAGAAATAATCGAATCTCACTAGTTCCTGCAAGTTTAAGAATACGGGAACTTATCATTTTTGCCAACCCAGTCTGAAAAATAGCCCCTCCCACTACAAACAATCCGATCATCATAATGACTACCGAATTGGAGAAACCGGAGAGTGCTTCGTCAGGAGTTAATATCTGAAAAATAAGTAAAGCTATCAGCGCACATAGTGCCACAATATCCGAACGAACCTTGCCGTTCACAAAAAAGACAGCCGAAAGAACGAGAATGATAATGGTTATTAGCATACGTAATTTAATGATTGTTTTATTTTGACTCTATCAAAACTAATTCAGGTGAACAAAAATAGAAAATACTCCAGCGTTATTAAAACAAATTAGAAATGATTTTAGTTCATGAGACATCATTTAATATTTTAATACATTTTCTCTCCGAAAAAAGATTCTAAATCAAACTAAATATGATACTATACAAGAACTATAAAATACCACACTTCTACTATCTCTTCATCACATATAATTACAGCCTCACAATATAATGTTGAAAGACAATATATTTATGTATTATTTTTTTGAAAATTAAAGAACAATTCATATCTTTACACCTCATTTATATCAAACATTTTATGGCAAACAATATTTTGTTAAATTATTGGATCAACGAAGCTCATTGGGGTTATAATTATTTACTGGTAATTATTTTGCTCCTTGTCATCAGCATCTTACTATATAGAATCCGTAAATTACAAAAAACGATTAAAAAGACCAATCATTCCTACCGTTTCTCCTTTGATATTCTCGATAACCTTCCTTTTCCTATCTTTGTAAAAGATATTACAAACGATTTCCGATACTATTACTGGAATAAAGAATCAGCCGCTCAATCCGGCATTAGCAGTGAAGAAGCCATCGGACATACTGATTATGAAATTTACGGAGAAGAAAGAGGTGAAAAATACCGGCATATCGACAAAGAACTCATACAAGCAGGCAAAGTATATCGCAAAGAAGAGAAATACACCACTCCCGATGGAATCACCCATGATACTATTGCCGTTAAATCTATTATTTCATGGGAAGGAGAAAAGAAATGGCTGTTGGCAACCCGGTGGGATATCACACAACTCAAGAATTATGAAAGAGAATTAGTTGCCGCCAAGGAAGAACTGGAAAAAGCATTGAAGAAGCAAAAACTAGCTCTAAAAAGTATCGACTTCGGCCTTATCTATATTGATAAAAATTACCGCGTACAATGGGAGGAAACAAGACAAATAGCCAGCCTGGTAAAAGGCAGACGATACATACCGGGAAAAATTTGCTATCAGACCAGTGCACTTCGTAATGAACCGTGTGGACAATGTGCTTTCAAGAAAGCTATCGAACAGGGCAAAATTATCCGGCATACCATCAGAGTAGACGATGTAGATTTTGAAGTGACCGCAACTCCTGTATTCGGCGACGAAAAGGAAACTGAAATTATTGGAGGATTACTTCGTTTTGAAAACATCACTGAAAAACTAAAGATGGACAAAATGCTGCAGGAAGCAAAAGAAAAAGCCGAAGAATCCAACCGGCTCAAATCTGCCTTTCTCGCTAATATGAGCCATGAAATACGAACCCCGCTAAATGCGATTGTAGGATTCTCCGAAATGGTTTGCCAGACGGAGGAGGAGGAAGAGAGAAAAGAATTTGTAAAAATCATCTCCAGCAATAATATCTTATTATTGCAACTGATAGACGACATCCTCGATCTTTCTAAAATTGAAGCCGGCACTATGGATTTCACATTTGCACAGACTGATATCAATGAATTGATGGAAGGTATTTGCAGGCAAATGCAAGAAAAGAATTCTTCCCCGGACGTTCAAATCTTATTCACAGAAAAAGCAGATCAATGCGTGATGTATACCGACCGCATACGTCTATCACAGGTTATCATCAACTTTACAAATAATGCTTTGAAATTCACCCCTAAAGGTTCTATCGAAATGGGATACCGGATTGAAGAAGCCAAAGATGAAATATACTTTTATGTAAAAGATACAGGTATCGGAATTCCTGCTGACAAGATAGATAAAGTGTTTGAACGCTTCGTCAAACTGAACTCCTTTATTAAAGGAACAGGACTCGGACTAGCCATCTGCCGTGTCATAGTAGAAAGACTGGGCGGGGTTATCGGAGCAGAATCTAAAGAAGGAGAAGGCTCTCGCTTCTGGTTCAGAATTCCAAGGTCAGAGAAAATTGAGAAATAATAAAAGAAAAGAGGATATTGTGAAAAGTATGTTCCAATATCCTCTTTATCCTATATTCTTAATGTAAGAGTATGCTTAAAGTGCAGTCTCTAATATCCTGCGGGCAACAGCACCCGTTACATTTCCATTCTCTCCATATTTAGCACCACGTTCATTGAATCGACGTTCGACTTCCAAGATAGTATCCTGTCCGATGTTCTCTTCATGCAAACGTGTAGTCAGCCCAAGTGAACGGAAGAACTCTTCGGTATGACAAATCGCTTCATCAATCCGTTCTTCTCGCGTACCGGAAGTAATTCCCCAGACTCTTTCACCATACTGCAAAAGCTTGTCTCCTTTTTCTTCATGAAGCACCTGTAAAGTGGCAGGAAGAACAATGGCTAACGTATGACCATGTGTCAATCCGTGCAAAGCAGTAATTTCATGGCCAATCATGTGAGTTGCCCAGTCTTGCGACACTCCCATAGCAATAAATCCATTCAATGCCATTGTAGCCGAAAGCATAAAATCAGCCATCAGTTGATAATCATGCTGGTTTTCACGGATTTTCGGAGCTATTTCCACCAAAGTTTGTAAAATGCCTTCCGCCCAACGGTCCATAATGCGGCTCTGCCCGGGAGTAGTCATATATTGCTCCATCACATGAACAAAGGTATCAGCCAAACCACAGGCCACCTGATGAGGAGGCAAGGTAAAGGTTACTTCCGGGTCAAGAATAGAGAAGATTGGATAGTTGGCATAAAAAGGATATTTCTCTTTTGTTTCACGACGGGAAATAACTGCCCCGTTATTCATCTCCGAACCGGTAGCGGGCAAAGTCAATACAGTGGCAAGAGGCACAGTATGAGTGACTGGTCGTCCGGCAAGTACTAAATCCCAGGCATCACCATCATACAGGATTCCTGCAGAAATCAATTTCGTACCGTCAATAACGGAACCACCACCAACAGCCAGCAGATAATCTACTTTCTCTTCTTTTCCCAAAGCAATAGCTTTACGAAGAGTTTCAATGGCAGGATTGGGTTCGATTCCCCAGAATTCTACTGTAAAATGATTCTTCAATGCTTCTTTTACCTGATCGTATACTCCGTTTTTCTTCACGCTTCCGCCGCCAAAAGTAATCATAATACGCTTGTCGGATGGTATTTCTTTAGCCAGCCGGGCAATCATCCCTTTTCCCATTATCAGTTTCACGGGATTTTGAAAAATAAAATTTTCCATATCGTTAGTCTATTGTTATTATTTTGGTTATCAGTCACTCTCCTTGCAAAGATACATGATTTATCCGAACCCTGTCAGAATCAAGCGAAGAATTGTTGTACCACGGAAGGAACCATAGCCGACAACCAAGGTTTCATATCCTCTGCTACCAATAACCAATACAATAATAATATAATGAAAATGGCAATAGCAATACCTACTAAAACTTTTCTCTGTTTCATAATTGTTTTTGTTTAAATATTCAATATTTATAAGAACAGTTCAGGTTGAAAATTGTTCTATATCAGAAAAATGAAGGTAAAAGAGAAAAAAAGTCATTTTTTGTTTGCTGTTTCAAACAAAGTGTCTATATTTGCCCCCATAAAATTACAAAAGACAATGAGAACAATGTTAGTAAATACATATTGGTGGTGGCACCCGTTACAACTCCGACAGTCGTAAGGGAGCAGTGCTCGTATGTATATACCTCATTAAAGATATAACAGATTTGAAAGAGCCCTGTCGCAACTTGCGGCAGGGCTCTTTTTATTTGCCCATTTTCGAACAGATTTAGATAATAACATAAAAAAATAGATAGGATTATGAAAAGTTTTTTAGTTGACCAGGATGGCTATTACGGAGAATTCGGTGGTGCTTACGTACCGGAAATCCTCCACAAATGTGTTGAGGAACTGACAAACAAGTACCTCGAAGTGATTGAAAGCGAAGAATTTAAAAAGGAATTTGAGCAATTATTACGCGACTACGTAGGACGCCCTTCCCCACTCTATCTGGCAAAACGCCTTTCCGAAAAGTATGGTTGCAAGTTGTATCTGAAACGGGAAGACCTGAATCATACCGGTGCACACAAAATCAACAACACCATCGGACAAATCTTGCTGGCACGCCGCATGGGAAAGAAGCGCATCATCGCCGAAACCGGAGCCGGACAACATGGAGTAGCAACAGCTACCGTGTGTGCATTGATGGATATGGAATGTATCGTTTATATGGGAAAGACGGATGTAGAACGCCAGCACATCAATGTGGAGAAAATGAAAATGCTGGGAGCTACCGTTATTCCCGTTACTTCCGGAAATATGACCTTGAAAGACGCCACCAACGAAGCGATCCGCGACTGGTGCTGTCATCCTGCCGACACTTATTATATCATCGGCTCTACCGTAGGCCCTCATCCTTATCCTGATATGGTGGCACGCCTGCAATCTGTTATCAGCGAAGAAATAAAAAAACAACTGCAAGAAAAAGAAGGACGTGACTATCCGGATTATCTGATAGCCTGCGTCGGAGGAGGAAGTAATGCTGCCGGAACGATTTATCATTATATCAATGATGAACGGGTAGGCATCATTCTGGCAGAAGCCGGAGGCAAAGGAATAGAAACCGGAATGACCGCCGCTACCATCCAACTCGGTAAAATGGGAATTATCCACGGAGCGCGTACTTACGTCATCCAAAACGAAGACGGACAGATTGAAGAGCCTTACTCGATTTCCGCCGGACTGGATTATCCGGGCATTGGCCCGATACACGCCAATCTTGCCGCACAAAGACGTGCCAACGTTTTGGCAATCAATGACGACGAAGCAATAGAAGCCGCTTACGAACTAACTAAACTCGAAGGTATTATCCCTGCACTGGAATCTGCCCATGCATTAGGAGCTTTGAAAAAATTGAAGTTCAAACCGGAAGATATCGTTGTATTGACTGTTTCAGGACGAGGAGACAAAGATATTGAAACCTATTTATCGTTTAATGAACAGCAATAAGTAATTAGTAAACCATTATTCGTAATCAATAATCAAGCAATTATAGAAATGAAAACATTTAATTATACAACTCATAGCAAACAAGTGCTCGGAGATATGCATACTCCCGTCAGCATTTACCTGAAAGTCCGCGACATGTATCCGCAATCTGCATTAATGGAAAGTTCCGATTATCATGCCGGAGAAAATTCCTTGTCATTTATAGCCCTCTGTCCCCTGGCAAGCATCGGTATAAACAGTGGAATTGTCACTGCCAAATATCCCGATAACAGCCGCACGGAAGAACCCTTGACAAAAACCTTCCATGTAGAAAAGGCCATGAACCGGTTTATCAATCAATTCCAAGTGACCGGAGATAATAAGAATGTATGTGGACTTTACGGATACACGACGTTTAACGCTGTGAAATACTTCGAGCACATCCCGGTGAAAGAAAGTCACGATGAGCAAAATGATGCTCCGGATTTGCTATACATATTATATAAGTATGTCATTGTTTTCAATCATTTCAAAAATGAATTGACACTCGTTGAAATGTTGTCCGAAGGAGAAGAAAGCGGCTTGCCGGAACTGGAAGCAGCCATCGAAAACCGGAATTATGCTTCTTACAATTTCTCTGTAACAGGTCCCGTTACCAGCCCTATCACCGACGAAGAACATAAAGCCAATGTCCGCAAAGGAATCGCACACTGTATGCGTGGAGATGTTTTCCAAATCGTACTTTCCAGAAGATTTATCCAACCTTATGCCGGAGATGATTTCAAAGTTTACCGCGCACTCCGCAGCATCAATCCTTCTCCTTATCTTTTCTACTTCGATTTCGGAGGATACCGCATCTTCGGTTCTTCACCGGAAACACATTGCAAAATCGAAGATGGTCGTGCTTACATCGATCCGATTGCCGGAACTACCCGCCGTACCGGAGATATAGTAAAAGACCGGGAACTGACAGAAGCTTTACTAGCCGATCCTAAAGAAAATGCAGAGCATGTCATGCTGGTTGATCTTGCCAGAAACGACCTTTCCCGTAATTGTCATGATGTACGCGTTCTATTCTATAAGGAACCACAATATTATAGCCATGTCATTCACTTGGTAAGCCGCGTCAGCGGTATGTTGAATGAGGGCGCAGACAAAATAAAAACGTTTATTGACACGTTTCCTGCCGGCACATTAAGCGGTGCTCCCAAAGTACGCGCTATGCAGTTAATCAGCGAAATCGAACCACATAATCGTGGAGCCTATGGTGGCTGTATCGGTTTTATCGGATTGAACGGCGAATTAAACCAGGCTATCACCATCCGTACTTTTGTAAGCCGCAACAATGAACTCTGGTTCCAAGCCGGAGGAGGTATTGTAGCCCGCAGTCAGGATGAATACGAACTGCAAGAGGTGAACAATAAACTGGGAGCACTGAAAAAGGCGATTGATCTAGCTGTCAAACTAAAAAATTGAAAGCAGAGATAGTATTTGAACAACCATTTTACAATGACAATAAAAATGAAAATATTACTTTTAGATAACTACGACTCTTTCACTTATAACCTACTGCACGCAGTGAAAGAATTAGGGGCTACAGATGTAGAAGTAGTCCGCAACGACCAGATAGAGCTTGATGAAGTAGACCGATTTGATAAAATCATCCTGTCTCCCGGACCGGGCATACCCGAAGAAGCCGGACTGCTATTACCTATTATTAAAAGATATGCTCCGACCAAAAGTATTCTGGGTGTCTGCCTCGGTCATCAAGCCATCGGCGAAGCTTTCGGAGCACGCTTGGAAAATCTCAAAGAAGTATATCATGGAGTACAGACTCCGATTACCATCCTTCACCAGGATTTGCTTTTTGAAGGGTTGGGAAAAGAAATCCCTGTCGGAAGATACCATTCCTGGGTAGTCAGCCGGGAAGGTTTTCCCGATTGCCTGGAAATAACGGCAGAAAGTCAGGAAAGACAAATCATGGCAATCCGCCATAAGACCTACAATGTACATGGTATTCAGTTCCATCCCGAATCAGTATTAACTCCGCAAGGAAAAGAAATTATTAAAAACTTCTTAAACGATTAAACTTATGAAACAGATTCTATACAAACTTTTCGAACATCAATATCTAGGACGCGATGAGGCTCGCACCATTTTACAGAACATCGCACAAGGAAAATATAATGATGTACAGGTAGCCTCTTTAATTACCGTCTTTCTGATGCGTAATATCTCTGTGGAAGAATTATGCGGTTTCCGCGATGCATTGCTTGAAATGCGTATTCCGGTTGATTTAAGTGAATTTGCTCCGATAGATATCGTAGGAACCGGAGGTGATGGAAAAAATACATTTAATATTTCCACAGCTTCTTGTTTCACTGTTGCCGGAGCCGGTTTCCCGGTTGTGAAACATGGTAATTACGGAGCAACATCAGTCAGCGGTGCCAGTAATGTGATGGAGCAACACGGTGTAAAGTTCACCAGTGACGTCGATCAACTGCGTCGTAGCATGGAAAAATGTAATCTTGCCTATCTGCATGCTCCTTTATTCAATCCGGCATTAAAGGCTGTAGCTCCGGTTCGTAAAGGATTGGCAGTACGCACTTTCTTTAATATGCTCGGTCCGTTGGTTAATCCGGTATTACCGGCCTATCAACTTTTAGGAGTTTACAACCTCCCGTTACTTCGCCTCTATACCTATACTTATCAGGAAAGCAAGACGAAATTTGCCGTTGTTCATAGTCTCGACGGATATGACGAAATCTCTCTGACAAATGAGTTTAAAGTGGCGACCAGCGATCATGAAAAGATTTACGCTCCCGAGAGTCTCGGATTCTCCCGCTATAAGGAAACTGACCTGGATGGTGGACAAACACCGGAAGATGCAGCTAAGATTTTCGACCAGATCCTGAATAACAAAGCTACGGAAGCTCAAAAGAATGTAGTGGTAGTCAATTCAGCTTTCGCCATCCATGTGATTTGTCCGGAGAAGACTATTGAAGAATGTATTGCTCTCGCCAAAGAGTCATTGGAAAGTGGACGCGCATTAGCAACTTTGAAGAAATTCATTGAGTTAAATAGTTAAATGTAAAATTAGGCACGGATTACGCGGATTACACAGTTCTTGTTAATCCGAAGCCGTAAAATCCGTGTACCCCGTGCCTAAATCATCATAAATATAAAAACCTACGAACTGATGAAAGATATATTATCAGAGATTATAGCAAACAAACGATTTGAAGTTGACCTGCAAAAGCAGGCTATCTCCATCGAGCAATTACAGGAAGGTATCAGCGAAGCTCCGACCTCTCGTTCTATGAAGCAGGCATTATCCTCTTCTGCATCGGGTATTATCGCTGAATTCAAGCGCCGGTCTCCGTCCAAAGGATGGATAAAGAAAGAAGCATGCCCGGAAGAGATTGTCCCCTCCTATGCAGCAGCAGGAGCCTCCGCCCTTTCCATCCTTACCGACGAGAAGTTTTTCGGAGGAAGCCTGAAGGATATCCGCACTGCACGCCCTTTGGTAGAGATCCCCATTCTTAGGAAGGACTTCATCATTGACGAATACCAGCTTTATCAAGCCAAAATTGTCGGTGCCGATGCCGTACTTCTTATCGCAGCCGCATTAGAACCGGAGAAATGTAATGAACTTGCAGAAAAAGCTCATGAACTAGGTCTGGAAGTTCTCCTGGAGATTCACAGCTCCGAGGAATTAATATACATCAACAAGAAAATAGATATGGTAGGAATCAACAACCGTAATCTAGGTACTTTCTTCACTGATGTAGAAAACTCTTTCCGCTTGGCCGGACAACTCCCCCAAGATGCTGTATTGGTATCCGAGAGCGGCATCTCCGACCCGGAAATAGTAAAACGACTTCGGGCAGCCGGATTCCGGGGATTCCTGATCGGTGAAACATTTATGAAAACACAGCAACCGGGAGAAACTTTACAGAATTTCCTGCAAGCAATCCAATAAACTAATTATTCAAAACGGACAGCCCTATGATTAACGGAAAAATTATCAAAGTATGCGGTATGCGTGAAGCTGAAAACATACAGGACGTAGAGTCTATCGAAGGCATAGATATGCTGGGATTCATCTTCTATCCTAAATCTCCCCGATATGTCTACGAGCTTCCGGCTTACTTGCCCATTCACGCTCAGCGTGTCGGAGTTTTCGTCAACGAAGACAAGCAGACAATCAGCATGTATGCTGATCGTTTCGGACTGAATTATGTGCAGCTCCACGGAAATGAATCGCCGGAATACTGCCGGTCCTTACATTCCACTGGATTGAAAATCATCAAGACCTTTTCAGTAGACCGTCCCAAAGATTTGAGAAAGGTATATGACTATGAAAAAGTCTGTGATCTTTTTCTGTTCGATACCAAATGCGAACAGTATGGTGGTTCGGGAAATCAATTCGACTGGAGCATTCTGGATATGTACAATGGACATGTACCCTTTCTATTGAGTGGAGGTATTAACTCGTACAGTGCCAATGCCCTGAAAGAGTTCAAGCATCCCCGGCTTGCCGGATACGATCTCAACAGCCGTTTTGAATTGAAACCGGGAGAAAAGGATCCGGAGCGTATCCGGACATTTTTAAATGAATTAAAATCATAATCTAAAAATTTCAACGTCATGAATAGAATTAATCAACTTTTCAATAGCAACAAGAAAGACATACTTTCTATTTATTTTTGTGCCGGTACTCCTACTTTAGATGGCACTGCCGATGTAATCCGCACGCTCGAAAAGCACGGAGTGAGCATGATTGAAGTCGGCATTCCTTTCAGTGACCCGATGGCAGATGGCATTGTTATTCAGAATGCCGCTACTCAGGCATTGCGCAACGGTATGTCTCTAAAACTTCTTTTTGAACAATTACGGGATATTCGCAAAGACGTAAAAATCCCACTTGTACTCATGGGATATCTAAACCCAATCATGCAATTCGGATTTGAGAATTTCTGCCGTAAATGTGTGGAATGTGGTATCGACGGCGTCATTATCCCTGACCTCCCTTTCCGTGATTATCAAGAACATTATCGTATCATTGCCGAACGCTATAACATCAGAGTGATTATGCTCATCACACCGGAAACCAGCGAAGAACGGGTACGCGAGATAGATACACATACCAGCGGATTTATTTATATGGTTTCATCAGCAGCAACCACCGGAGCGCAACAGGATTTCAACGAACAAAAACGGGCTTACTTCAAAAAGATAGAAGATATGCACCTGAACAATCCGTTGATGGTAGGGTTTGGCATCTCCAATAAAGCGACATTCCAAGCAGCTTGTGAACACGCTTCCGGAGCTATCATCGGAAGCAAGTTCGTCACTCTGCTTGAAGAAGAAAAAGACCCGGAAAAAGCTATTCTGAAATTAAAAGAAGCATTGAAGTAAGTACAACAGACAGCAATCCGGCAATCAGTAATTAAGTAGAATGATTTGGTACGGTTATTCTGCTTAATTACTTTGATTATTTACCTATAACGATATAGAAGCCATTTTCTTATAATTCATCTGATTATTCCGCATAATTATTCAGATTTATAACATTTCATCATAAACTACATACAAATTCATCATTTACTGCTCATAATTCGTAATTAATCTATATCTTTGTCAGTGTTTTAACAGTAATTCAACAATTATGAGAGCAGAAACCCCTTCCGTTTTGTTAATTTACACGGGTGGAACTATCGGAATGATAGAGAATCCGGAAACAGGCGCTTTAGAAAACTTCAACTTCGATCATTTGCTTAAACATGTGCCCGAGCTAAAAAGATTCAACTATCGCATCTCTTCCTACCAGTTCGATCCCCCTCTCGACTCTTCGGACATGGAACCTGCTTACTGGGCAAAACTGGTAAAGATCATCAATTACAATTATGATTATTTCGATGGTTTCGTCATCCTTCACGGAACAGACACAATGGCTTACACTGCCTCTGCACTAAGTTTCATGCTCGAAAATCTAAGTAAACCTGTCATCCTCACAGGTTCCCAGCTCCCGATCGGGACTTTGCGCACAGACGGAAAGGAAAACCTCATCACAGCCATCGAAATTGCTGCAGCTAAAAAACCGGATGGTACAGCCATCGTTCCTGAAGTTTGTATTTTCTTTGAGAATCATTTAATGCGCGGTAACCGTACCACCAAAATCAATGCGGAGAATTTCAACGCTTTCCGCTCTTTCAATTATCCGCCATTGGCACGGGTAGGTATCCACATTAAATATGAACCTAATCTCATTCGGAAACCAGACCCGACAAAACCGTTAAAACCACATTATCTGTTCGACACCAATGTGGTTATTCTAACGCTTTTTCCGGGCATTCAAGAGAGTATCGTGACTTCTCTGCTTCATGTTCCGGGATTGAAAGCGGTTGTAATGAAAACCTTCGGTTCGGGAAATGCTCCGCAAAAAGAATGGTTCATCCGCCAACTAAAGGAAGCTACCGATCGTGGAATTATCATTGTCAACATTACACAATGTGCCTCCGGAGCAGTAGAAATGGGACGTTACGAAACAGGAATGCATCTTCTGGAAGCAGGTGTAATCAGTGGATATGACAGTACTCCCGAATGTGCCATAACAAAGCTCATGTTTTTATTGGGACATGGATTACCCAACAAGGATATCCGATATAAAATGAACTCCTGCTTAATAGGAGAGATCACCAAGTCTTAAGTTAAATCCATCTATTATAACCCCTTGATTTTCATTTTAAACAGTTGTATAAAAGTGAAAATCAAGGGCATTCTTTTCATCATCATCAAGGCCGAATCAAACCTAAAAGAGCCAAAGAAGAACCAAAACGGAAATATAGTTATTTTCACTCTATAAAATAACAGAAAAAACATTTCCAATAAAAGATATGCAGTTATTTTTGTAATAGATTTGGTTACAAACAATCAAGCAATAATACATTATGATGAAGAAAACAATTCAATTTGTACCTATCATTGCAATAGCAATGGCAGGTACTATGTCTAGTTGTGTTGACTCTGGAAAGGATCTCTATGATCCGTCTTACGAAACACCTAACCCGATGGGAGATGGCTTTGCTGCTCCCGATGATATCGATTGGAGCATGATAACCACTAAAAATGTCTCGGTCGAAGTGAAAGATGAAGAAGGAGGGTTATTTGCTTATTTAGTTGAAATATATGCAGATGATCCCTTAACTAACGAAAATGCCTCCGTACTAGCTACAAGAACAGCTAATAAAGAAAACAACTTTAAAGTTACAGCCGCTATCAGTCTGCTGCCAACTCAAAAGGGTATTTATGTGAAGCAAACCGACCCTAGAGGACGTGAACAGATATATCAGTTCGATGTGCCGGAAAACAGCGATAACATGATCTGTAAACTCTATTATGCAGGATCCACTGCACAAAATAGGGCGTTGATGAGTCGTGCCGCTGCTACAAGAGGCTTTTCATTTGAAAAGCCTGATTACTATTCCATACCTGCTAATGCAAAAGAAGTGACTGAAATGTCAGGAACCACTTTGCAGCGTGATGCTTCTTACAAAATCACCTCCGACTATACCGGCACATTCAAGTTTGACGGTTATAATGGTGAGATTGCAACCAAAGTTTATGTAGATGCCAAATGGACGATTCCCGCAACATTCCAATTCCAAAACGGAATTGAAATCATTGTGATGAATAATGCTAAAATTGAAGCATCAGGAACCATGACGTTCATTAGAAACTCCATGTTGACCATTATGGAAAAGGGAGAAGTAAATGCAGAGGATATATCATTCACTAATGGAGCACCTGCCGCATTAAGAAACTGGGGCACACTGACTGTAGTAAACACGATGACGCTACATTCCGGTGCAACACTCTACAACAAAGGAACCATAGCCAGCAAGAATATCTCAATCAATTCCAATACGAAAATTGTGAATGACAATAAAATCAGTTTGGAAGGTGAATTAAATCTGCCGTCTAATTTCTCATTGGAAAATAACGGAGAGATTTATGGAGAGAAATTAATTGCAAATTCCGACGCTGTTGCTACTAACAACAACATCATGAAGTTTACAACCATCAGTCTTACCAATACGACTGTCAATAACGCTTGTAGCATGGAAGCAACTACCTCTTTCTATGCCAACGGAGCGACGTTTAACTTTACTCAAGGATATTTGAAAGCTCCTAAAATGGAGTTTGTTAATGGAACAGTAAATTTAAGTGATGGTTCTATGCTGGATGCTACGACAAGTATCAGCATACCTCCCGGTTATGCCAAGTTTTATGGAAAAGGCGAAAATACTTCTATGATAAAATCACCGGTTATCACCGGACAAGGTTTCACGTATGATGGAAATTTGGTTATTGAATGTGATAACCACGTTAAAAAGGAACAATGGTGGGAGAACTTCCATGTATTGAATGGCGCATACTTTACCAAAATGGGAGAATCCAAAGTTGCGATAGAAGTCTGTACAGGTACCAAGAATAATGGTAATGAAGGAGGAGATCCTGAAGATCCTAAGTTCCCGATCATCATGGATGATAATCGTAATTATGCTTATCTGTTTGAAGACCAATGGCCTTTATATGGGGATTACGATATGAACGACCTTGTTCTGATTGTCAAGGAAAGAAAGATCTCTATCAACAAGAGCAATAAAGCAGAAGAATTCACGTTAAGTCTTGATTTATCGGCTGCCGGAGCTACCAAGAGTATTGGAGCTGCTATCATGCTGGACGGTGTTCCTGCCAGCACCATTACGCAGCCGGTGGAATTCAGTGACAACTCTCTTTTTAAAGGTTTCAATGTGAATAGTAATCTGATTGAGAACGGACAGGACTATGCGGTTATTCCATTATTTGACGATGCTCACAAAGCTTTGGGAAGAGACCGTTACGAACAGATTAACACGATTGCAGGCCACTCTGCTAATACGAGTCCTAAAAATATCAGCTTCACTATAAAGTTCAATAACCCTATCTCTGTGGATGAACTTAATATCAACAAACTGAATGTTTTCATCTTCGTAGAAGGAAACAGGAACCAGCGTAAGGAGATTCATATTGTCGGCTATCAGCCAACTAAGTTGGCAAATACCGATTTGTTCGGAGGAAACAACGACGATAGCTCTACTTCCCGCAAGAGATATTATATCAGCAAAGATAACCTGGCATGGGGAATCATGGTTCCGACAGACTTCAAATGGCCGTTGGAATATGTGAATATCAAATCTGCTTACTCATTATTCGAAAGTTGGGTAACCAGTGGCGGTACTAAGAATGAAGAATGGTGGAAAACTTTTGATTCATCAAGAGTATATAAATAAAGCCTAACAATTAATCTTTAACACGGATTTCATAAAACAGGAATCCGTGTTTTTTCATTAAGATGCTGTAAGTTGCAATTAATAGAAAAAAAAGATATATCACGAATTTTACTCTCCAGATTGGGGATTATTCTAAAATAATATCTATATTTGCAGTGTATCACAAATATTATGTGACAACAATCTTAATCTACAAATCAAATAACAAAGCAAGCGATAGAAAGGTCTATTCGTATGAAGAAAAAAATATTACTAGTCGACGATAAATCGACAATCGGAAAAGTGGCCGGTGTGTATCTAGGAAAAGAGTATGATTTTACCTATTTGGAAGATCCCATCAAAGCAATAGAATGGCTTAATGAAGGCAATGTACCTGACCTCATTATTTCAGACATTCGTATGCCTCTCATGATGGGGGATGAATTCTTAAGATACATGAAGAACAATGAATTATTCAAGTCAATTCCTATCGTTATGTTATCCAGTGAGGAAAGTACAACGGAAAGAATCAGACTATTGGAAGAGGGAGCAGAAGACTATATCCTGAAACCATTCAACCCTTTGGAACTCAAAATCCGAATCAAAAAGATTATTGACTAATACCGGGTCTTCTACACATGCAATATTTTGTTTATATAGGCAGAGATAGCAAAACAATAGAACTACTCTCCCGACTAAGTATTGGGGTATTCTATGCTGCGCCCAACTGTAGCAAAGCTGTCAAAGTATTGGAGAAAATACGCGAAAAATACGACGCCGCTCTATTTTTCGAGCAAGTGAACATATCCAAAGATATTGCAGATATCCAATACATGCGTAAAAAGTATCCGGGGCTTTATATGGTACTCGTTATCGACTCCTTATCTAAGGAAGAAGCATCTGAATACCTTAAAGCCGGTATCAACAATACGATAAAATATGAAACAAGCCAGGAAGCTGTAAAAAATTTATCAACTTTCCTTAAACGAAGAAAAGATCAGAAAATAAAGGCACTCCAACTGAAAGCACAAAATATAAATGCTTTCCGACTGCCTTTATGGAAAAGAACTTTTGATATATTCTTTTCAGGAATGGCGATATTATGTCTTTCTCCTCTCTTAATCTTTACTGCACTAGCTATCCGGGTAGAAAGCAAGGGTCCCATTATCTACAAATCCAAACGAGTAGGGAGCAATTATCAGATATTCGACTTCCTTAAATTCCGTTCGATGTATACCGATGCCGACAAGCATTTAAAAGATTTCAATGCCCTTAACCAATACCAGCAGGAAGATGAGGATATTTGGGGAGAAGAACCGGAAGCGGAAGTGAATGAAGAAATCAATGAAGAAGAAATCCTCTTGATATCCGACGATTTCGTAATCTCCGAAGAAGACTACATTAATAAGAAGTCCAAGGAAAAAAACAATGCTTTCGTCAAACTGGAAAATGACCCTCGAATAACTAAGATTGGACGTATTATACGTAAATATAGTATTGACGAATTACCCCAGCTTATTAATATCTTAAAAGGGGATATGTCAATAGTAGGCAACCGCCCTCTCCCACTCTATGAAGCTGAGTTACTGACAAGCGATGAACACATCGACCGTTTTATGGGTCCGGCTGGATTGACCGGTTTATGGCAGGTAGAGAAAAGAGGCGAAGCCGGTAAACTTTCTGCTGAAGAGCGCAAGCAATTGGATATCACCTATGCAAAGACATTCTCTTTCTGGTTGGATATAAAGATTATTCTGAAAACAGTTACTGCATTCATTCAAAAAGAGAACGTATAATCTCCTTCCAGATGATAGACTCTTATATCTACATAATAGATGATCTGATATTCTTCTGTACAGGGCTTTTGCTCCTATACCTCTTTGTGATGGCCATAGCCTCACATTGCAAACATATTATCTACCCGAAAGCTCAAAAAGAATATGGTTGCGCCATTCTCGTTCCGGAGGGAAGTATTCTTCCGGATATGTATAAAGAAGAGGCGTACGAGTTTATCACATACAGCGATCTGCATCAGACAATCAACAGTTTAGACCAGGAGCAATACGATCTGGTTCTCTTCCTGTCCAATACAGCATGCACTTTATCTCCGCAATTCCTGAATAAGATATATAATGCCTATGATGCCGGTGTACAAGCCATCCAACTACATACGGTGGTAGAAAACCGCAAAGGTGTCCGTAATCGCTTCCAAGCCATACGTGAGGAAATAAAAAACAGCCTCTGCAGAGCCGGCAATACACAATTCGGACTGTCATCCAATTTATTGGGGACTAATATGGCAATTGACCTAAAATGGCTGCAAAAGAACATGAAAAGTTCTAAGACTAATATTGAACGAAAATTATTCCGACAGAATATATACATTGACTACTTGCCGGATGTGATCGTTTATTGCCAGTCTGCGCCCGTCTGTCCTTACCGTAAACGTATTCGGAAAACAACTTCCTACTTACTCCCTTCCATATTTGAAGGAAACTGGAGTTTCTGCAACCGGATCGTACAACAAATAACGCCTTCTCCGCTTACATTATGTATCTTCGTAAGTATATGGGCTTCGTTAATTACCGTATATAATTGGACCTTATCATTCGGATGGTGGATTGCACTTTTCGGTCTATTAATCACTTATAGCCTGGCAATTCCTGATTATCTGGTAGAGGACAAAAAGAAGAAAAAACATTCAATATGGAGAAGAAAACACTTAAACAGCGAATTAAAGAAAACCCCGGCTTAAAACAAGCTGTACATCGTTTTATCATGCATCCCGTTAAAACTCGCCCTAATTGGTGGATACGGCTCTTCGATTTCATATACCTGAAACGTGGAAAGGGCTCTGTCATTTATCGGAGTGTACGCAAAGACCTCCCTCCTTTCAACCGGTTCTCTTTGGGTAGATATTCTGTTGTCGAAGACTTCTCCTGTCTGAATAATGCAGTTGGCAACTTAACAATAGGAGATTACACACGCATCGGATTGAGAAACACAATCATAGGTCCGGTTAATATTGGCGATCATGTCAACCTGGCACAGAATGTAACGGTCACAGGGCTCAACCATAATTATCAGGATGCAGAAAAGATGATTGACGAACAAGGCGTCAGCACACTGCCCGTTGTCATCGAAGATGATGTATGGGTAGGCGCCAATTCAGTCATTCTACCGGGAGTAACTTTAGGGAAACATTGTGTAGTGGCTGCCGGAAGTGTAGTCAGCCATTCCGTCCCACCCTATTCAATATGTGCCGGATGCCCTGCAAGAATCATAAAAACATACGATTTCGAGACTAAAGAGTGGAAAAAAGTAGAGAAAACACCTGCTACTAACCATAAATAGTGAGAATAGCTACAGAATATACCTCATAAAGGTGATTGTGACACATTCTGAAATGCATTATCTTTGCAGTATCAGAATTGAATTAATTAGTCATAATTTTATTACGTAGCCACATTTAAGTAAAAAATGAAATAGAGTCCTGCCGAAGCGATTTCGTCGGGATTTTGTTTTCTTATTACCCTCCTAACCTGCAAGATCAAGCAACCATATTCATCGATAAGTTTTCGTCCACAAAATAGTGACGCTATCCGGCAAGGATAGTGACGGGATATGTATGGGATAGTAACGGTATCATTGTCATATACCGTCACTATTTTTTTACGCTCACAGGGATTCTTAAACCCACTATATAATCTAGACTAATAATAATGCTCTCTGTTTAACCCATAACAATGCGACAGACTTAAATCCCATATAATAAAAAAACGAGCTAATTCTTTTTATAGAACCACTCGCCACTGCATCAGAAAAGCCTAAAGGCTTTTCTATAGTACCTCAAATTTCCTGAAAACCAATCTTCTTTTTACCTAAAACGTCTTACCTATTGTTATCCTTTTACCTTCTATTAAAAACTTATCCTATTGAACTAAACTAAAAAACTTTTAATACCTTAAAACTATCTAATCTAATACCTTATTTAATATTTTCTTTTACCTTATAAACTAACAGCAATTTCTCAACTGCTTTGCAAAGGTACGAATATTTTTCGTGTGCGCAAACGGTTTTATATTTTATAACACTTCCGCAGGCTATAAATCTTTCACATCGCTCAACGCAACCAGCTTATTTACAATAGCATAGATAGTCAAACCGGCAGCACTATGTATTTGCAATTTTTTGCTAATATTTCTCCGATGTGTAATCACCGTATGAATCGACAAAAATAGCTTTTCCGCTATTTCCTTATTTGTCATTCCCTTCACCACACAGATGACGATCTCCTTTTCCCGCTGGCTAAGCGTGTCCTGATTATCCATCTCTTCTTCTTCGGAAACCACATTCAGTAAACCTGCAATTTTCTTAGAAAGAGTTTCCAAATCATCGAATATTGAAATAGACTCATCATACTTACCCAATAATGAAGCATCTACAAAAGAAGTAACCAAGGCTATTAAACGTATTCTTTTACCGGATATTTCATCTCGAAACTTAGCTACATCAAAGTAATCACCAAAAGTAGGATTGACAATCAACATCTCCGGACATTGCGTCCGGACGCAATCGTGCAAAGCTTCAACAGACAACAATTCTATTGGTTGCACTTTTACGTTAGAAAGACGCTTCAATGCAGCAGTCAATCCACCACGAATAATTACAGAAGTCTCTGCAATAGCTATTCGAACGACTTCGTTATTTTTCATTTTCCCTAATCCTCCTTTCCAAATTCAGAATAGCAGGAACAAAAATATAGTCCTCAACCTTACAATGAGATTCCAGTCCGGCTTCGCAAGCATATATGTCGAAAAGAGCCGCGTTCAGAAGATTCTCATTTGCTTTGGCAGGGCAATATTTAATAATGATATTTTTCAGTTCTGTCAATTTCTCCCCTACCTGATCGTGATGCTTGGAAAATGTACTGATCTGATAGTTTTTGGGGGCAACTCCTTTAATCAATGAATCGACATACTTAAATACGGTTTTCTCTTCATAATCCATGTGTTTACGCACCTCTCGTGTATATTCATCGAAAAACTTAAGGATGAGAAAAGCAACATCGTCTTGCGAACAGTCGATTGCCTCGATCAGTTTACGACGAATAGCAGGAAGAGAAAAATCCAGAAAATAAATATGTGCCTGCCGCAGATAATCAATCAATGCAGGTATGGAAATATCATCTTTATCTCCATCGAGCCGGGAAAAGCCTTCAGCCATAAAGTTGACTACAATCAGAAAGGTCCGGCAGTCTACTCCATTCAGTTCACAAACCTCCTTGACTGTCTTGTCACCGAACCCCAACGAAAGCCCAAAACGACTCATCACTTGCAACAAAGAATAATTATCGCTGATGAGATCGATCATCTTATCAGTTGACTTATATTTTTGTAAATTATCCATCATACCTATTTATATTAGAGACTGCAAAGGAACGGAATATTTTGCTGAAATGCAATCATCATTTATAGGTATTTTAATTCGCCGGAAATAGCCAAATACTAATTATATGCTACTATTTTGTGGCGCAACTTTAGGCAAGCTAGTCTTTTTTTAGTAATTTTGTCGCTATCAATTTGTAATTAGTAACTCGTAATTTGTAATTAATAAAATGGCAAACGAACTCGAACTGAAATACGGCTGCAACCCTAATCAAAAGCCTGCCCGTATCTTCATGAAAGAAGGCGAACTCCCCATCGAAGTATTGAATGGACGTCCCGGTTATATCAATCTATTGGATGCATTCAACAGTTGGCAACTAGTGAAAGAACTGAAAGAAGCTACCGGACTGCCGGCTGCCGCTTCTTTTAAACATGTCAGCCCTGCAGGTGCTGCTGTTGCGGTAGAAATGAGTGACACGCTGAAGAAGATTTATTTTGTCGATGACATGAAACTATCTCCATTGGCTACAGCATACGCCCGTGCACGTGGAGCAGACCGTATGTCGTCTTACGGAGACTTTATCGCATTGTCCGACACTTGCGACGAAGAAACAGCACGCATCATCAACCGTGAAGTATCCGACGGCGTCATTGCTCCTGACTATACTCCCGAAGCACTGGAGATTCTAAAGAATAAAAGAAAAGGAACCTATAATGTAATAAAGATAGATCCCGCATATCGCCCGGCTCCTATCGAACATAAAGATGTATTCGGAGTAACTTTCGAACAAGGAAGAAACGAATTGAAGATCGATGAAAGTCTTTTGAAAGAGATGCCTACGCAGAACAAGAAAATCCCGGCTGATGCAAAACGCGACTTAATCATTGCCTTAATCACTTTAAAATATACACAATCCAATTCTGTATGTTATGCCAAAGACGGACAGGCAATCGGTATTGGCGCAGGCCAACAGTCACGTATCCACTGTACGCGCTTGGCAGGAAATAAAGCAGATATCTGGTATTTACGCCAACACCCGAAAGTGATGAACTTGCCATGGATTGAGAAAATCCGTCGTGCAGACCGTGACAATACAATTGACGTTTACATCTCGGAAGATTATGACGACGTACTGGCAGACGGCATCTGGCAACAGTTCTTCACCGAAAAGCCGGAAATACTGACACGCGAAGAAAAACGGGCATGGTTGGATACGATGACAGGCGTAGCTTTAGGATCGGATGCATTCTTCCCATTCGGAGATAATATAGAACGCGCACACAAGAGTGGCGTCAGCTATATTGCACAACCGGGCGGATCAGTACGTGACGATCATGTGATTGGAACTTGCGACAAATACAATATGGCAATGGCATTTACAGGCATCCGCTTGTTCCACCATTAAAAAGATCGACCATTTTTTATTCCATATATCCCCATTTATAATGAGAAGGAGACAAATCTTCCATTATAAATGGGGATTTCCTATTTCTTTAAGACCCTCTATCTTTGCAGCGTTACATTTAAAAACGAATCAAAGATGAATAAAATTGGTGTATTTTATGGTTCCACAACCGGAACAACAGAAGACCTTGCCCGTCGAATTGCAGAGAAATTAGATGTACCATCGGCAGATGTATTTGATGTATCCAAGTTAACAGAGGCATTAGTCAATGAATATGACGTATTGGTGCTCGGCTCTTCCACCTGGGGAGCAGGCGAACTCCAAGACGACTGGTACGATGGAGTCAAAGTTTTAAAGAAGTGTGATTTATCCCACAAATCTGTAGCCCTATTCGGTTGCGGCGACTCTGACTCATATAGCGACACATTCTGTGACGCAATAGGTATTCTTTATGAAGACCTAAAAGATACCCACTGTAAATTCTGTGGAGCAACAGATACTGCAGGCTATACCTTCGATTCTTCCATTGCCGTCGTAGACGGTAAGTTTGTAGGTCTTCCACTTGACGAAGTCAACGAAGATAGCAAAACAGACGAACGTATCAGCGCATGGGCTGAACAAGTGAAACAAGAAATTAGCTAATTTTACCTTAACATAAAAAGAATACTTTGCATCATGGCAACTGAAAGAATCATCCCCGGCGAAATCCGAATTTTTCTTAATCATATTTATGAGTTTAAGAAAGGCGTACGCAACATGGTACTTTACACAATGAGTAAAGAGCACGAAGAGTTTGCCATCCGCCGATTGAAAAATCAAAAGATCAGTTATATGATACAGGAAGTAGGAACCAATAAAATCAACCTGTTTTTTGGAAAGGCAGAATGTATGGAAGCCATGCGGCACATCATCATCCGTCCTTTAAACCAACTGACTGCCGAAGAAGATTTTATTTTAGGAGCCATGCTGGGATATGACCTTTGCCAGCAATGCAAACGATATTGCAGTAAAAAAGAAGGTATAAAGATAGCAGTTTAAGCGATAACCTTAGCATAAGTTTAGCTTTGTTTGTATGTAGTTTATCTGAGTTGAATCGTTTCTGAAAAGGCTGTTTCTTGATGGTAGAGATACTCAAGGGAACTGGCTGTAAAAGAAACGATTCGCTCAATTACAAACAAAAGCCACACCACACTGCCCATACATTGGCAGCATTTTCTATTTGTCCATGACAGCCGACAGATACTAATCCGACTAATCTCACATGTTAGAACAAACAAAGGTGTATTTCAGTAAATTTCATCATACTGTAATACCCCTTTATTTGTTTTATTTCGTTACATATATCCTTATATTCACTCATTAGTTTTAAATTACCTACATATACTGAATTTAAGAAATAACTATGCCTACTATTGGGTATTGCGGTTATTTTTAACCTCACATAACTTTGCAGTCGAAAAAATTATAAAAAAGATGAGAAAATTAACTGCAATCATTATTCTTTGTTTCCTGTCATCTTACCGTACACTTTCAGCACAGGAAACAGAAGAGAAGTCTAAAGACAGTAAAACTTCTTCCACAGAAGAATATACTAAATTTCGTTTCGGAGGATATGGAGAAATGGCAGCAAGCTATAAAGATTATAATTTTAATCGTTTCACTCCAAATGGTTCCGGTAAACTAAATCGTGGAGAGATTTCCATTCCACGTTTTGTATTAGCCTTCGATTATAAATTCTCTTCCAAATGGGTGTTGAGCACCGAAATCGAATTTGAATATGGAGGCACGGGAGCAGCTCGTGAAATAGAATGGTTTGAAGAGAATGGCGAGTATGAAACAGAGATTGAAAAAGGTGGTGAAGTAGCTTTGGAACAATTTCATATCACCCGCCTCATTAATAAACACATCAATCTGCGTTTCGGACATATGATTGTACCGGTAGGATTGACAAATAACCACCATGAGCCAATCAATTTCTTTGGAGTCTACCGTCCGGAAGGTGAAACAACCATATTACCTTCAACATGGCATGAAACAGGTATTGCCGTATTTGGCGAGATAGGACGATTTGATTACGAACTTCAATTAGTCAATGGTCTTGATCCACAAGGCTTTCGCAGTGAAGACTGGATAAAAAACGGTAGACAAGGAGCCTTCGAAGTAAACAATTTTACCAGCCCGGCTTTTGTAGCCCGTGTTAACTACCATGGAGTGAAAGGATTAAGAGTAGGTGCTTCTTTCTATTACAACCAGACTGCAAAGAATGGAACTAAACCTTGGAGAAATACAGGTTATAAATTCCCGGTAACTATTGTAACCGGTGATTTACAATACAAAGGCTTTAATAACAATCTGATTGTACGCGGAAATGCCGTTTATGGAAATTTAGGGGCAAGCGGAGCCTTAACTACAATCAATAACAGTTCTTCAGCTGCTTCCGGTTACCCTAATACAACAGTAGCACAGAATGCAGTCAGTTATGGAGGCGAAGCAGGATATAATATAAGTTCTTTCTTTAACTCAAAAGCTCCCCGTATCTATCCTTTTATTCGTTATGAATATTACAATCCGATGGAAAAGACAGAAGCTAACACAGGTTTGTTGGCCGACAAACGTTTTCAGGTATCAGCCGTAACAGCAGGATTGAATTACTACGCTCTACCCAATCTAGTGATTAAAGCAGACTACACTCACCGCTCCATAGGAGGTGGAAAATATAACGACGAAAACTTAGTCTCTGTAGGCATAGCCTATATTGGTTGGTTTATCAAGAAATAAATATAACTTTTTAATAACAACAAAAATGAAAACATGGAAATTTTTGCCTATAATGGCAATAGGGGTATGTATGGCAATGACCTCTTGTAGTGAAGATTCTAAAAAAGAAGATGTTTCACCAAATCCATTTGCGGGTTTTAATACCCCGGACAGTGGCACTGCAACAGATGATGAATTAAAAGCTGCGGTTGCAACGTATGTAGATGATGTAGTGATTCCTACTTATGAAGATATGTACAATAAAGTAACCGCATTAAACACGGCAGTACAAAAGTTATCAACGTCCTCCAGTGATAATGATGTAGCCAATGCAGCAGACGCCTGGGTTGCAGCACGTAAACCTTGGGAAAAAAGTGAGGCCTTTTTATATGGTCCTGCAGATTTGAATAAGCTCGATCCTAGTCTGGATAGCTGGCCTTTAGATAAAGGAGGTATTGATGCAATTCTACAGTCTGGGAATTGGGAAGATGCTGTTGGAGGCGATGTAAACGATGATGATGACGCACCAGCTGATGCACCACAGAACTTGCGTGGTTTCCATACAGCCGAATATTTATTGTTTGAAGACGGTGAAGCAAAAAAAATCACAGACCTGGATGCTAATAAAATAGGATACCTCAAGGCTGTTGTCGGACGTATGTCAAAAGACACAGAGCTTTTGTTAAAAGGTTGGACAGAAGGTAAAAATCTGGAGAACGGTGCCTATAAAGATGCAATGAAAGCACCTAACGGAACTTACTCTATAAGCAATATCAAACAATCTGTTGCAATGATACTAAACTCTGACAATGGTGCAGAAGGAATTGCCAATGAAGTAGGTGCAACGAAAATCGGAGATCCGGTAGATAAGTGGAACAGCGGAGATAAAGAAGGTGGTGTATTAGCCGTAGAATCCTGGTATAGCTGGAACTCTTTAGATGATTATACAGATAACATTTACAGCATCCGTAATGCTTACTATGGTAGTTTAGACGGAACTGTTGCCAGTGCAAGTCTGTGCTCTATCATGAAAAAAGTGAATCCGACATTGAATGACATGGTTGTTAAGCAGATTCAGGAAACAATCACAGCAATCAATGATATACCTCACCCATTCCGTAACAATTTAGGTGCTACTACTGAAGTTAAGAATGCTCAAAACCAATGCGTATTTTTATGTAGCGGTCTGGCTTTAGTCCGCGCAAAATTAGCAGGAGAATAAACAATACTAATTATGATGACTAAGCTCTTTCTTTTAGGAAAGCCGGTTATCAAAGCATTACGAGGAGGATTCCCAAGGCGATTGGGAAGAATCCTCTTTGTTGCGATAAATATAGGCTTCCTACAAAGTTGTGATCATGATGCTTTTGACGGCATTATTTATAAGCCAAACGGAGAAATAGCGAAACCGGAGGAATTATCAGCCGGCATTTCCACTATCTTTTCTACCGTAAGTGGCGCTTACGACACCAATGCAGATTGGGTCACCGGTGAATTATTAACACGCTTCAATCGTGGCGATGGTTTGTATGATAATTCTCGTGGAGTAGGTACAGGCAGTGGTAATGGATTAGGTCCCATTTTTGGAGGTTATTCCTGCGGAGCTTGCCATAGAAACACAGGACGTACGACTCCTGCATGGGTGACGGGTGGTTCCGGTGCAGGCTTTTCATCTATGCTGGTTTATATTACACGCAAAACCGGAGGATACTTCCCCGAATATGGCCGTGTATTACATGATCAGTCCATTTATGGTGTAAAAGCCGAAGGTAAAATAAAGATAACCACTACTACCGAAAAGTTCAAATTTCCCGATGGAGAAGAATATGAATTGATAACTCCTCATTATGAAATAACAGATTGGTATGATTATGAAATAAAGCCCGAAGATCTGATTATTTCGGTACGTGCCCCTTTACGACATGTCGGCATGGGGCAGATGATGGCACTTAACCATGATGAACTGAAACAGTTGGCAGCTCAAAGCAACTATCCCGAATATGGCATTAGCGGACGCCTAAATTATGTGACGGAAAAAGGCAAATATGACATTGGAATATCCGGCAACAAAGCCAACCATCAGGATTTAACAGTAGAACTAGGATTCTCTTCGGACTTGGGAGTAACCAACGACCGTTTTCCACATGAAGTTGGTGAAGGACAATCACAAATGATGGGATTTGCCAACCAAGGTGTAGAGATTTCTACCCGTGACATGGAAGATGTCGATTTATACATGCAGACATTGGGAGTTCCTGCACGCCGCAATGTGGATGATGAAACCATCAAACATGGCGAGCAAATGTTCTATCAGGCAAAATGCCATTTATGCCATACCGTTACTCTACATACCCGCCCACGAGGCAGCATATTACTGAATGGAACTCAACTGCCCTGGCTGGGTAATCAGATCATTCACCCCTATTCCGACTTCTTATTACATGACATGGGGCAAGGATTGGCAGATGATTATCCGAGTGGTCTGGCACGCGGTTGTGAATGGCGTACTACTCCATTGTGGGGAATCGGCCTTCAGGAAATTGTCAACGGACATACCTATTTCCTACATGACGGACGGGCACGTAACCTGACAGAAGCGATCATGTGGCATGACGGTGAAGGAGCCGCTTCACGTTCTATTTTCTCTCACATGTCGAAAGAAGATCGCGCAGCCTTACTTACATTTTTGAACAGTTTATAATATAATCAGCAACAACAATGAAAAAAAAATTTCTAGTACTTGCGCTCACTGCATTTATGTGCAGCCACTCTTATGCTCAAGATTCAAATACAAAAGAAATCGATGATAAATATGTAGAGAATGACGTTGTTTCACTGGCGGGAAAGAAAGGTTTTTCTTTTTCTACCAAAGCCGGTGATTTTCTATTCAAACCCTATGCATTAGTTCAAACCAGCCTGTCTTTCAACCGATACGACGATCAAGGTTTGGAAAGCCTCTATGCACGCAACTGGGCAAACAGTGGTTTTGCTATTCCTAATGCCATCCTTGGATTTACAGGCAAAGCATTTGGAAAAGTCACATTCAACTTATCACTAAATGCGGCAAAAAGTGGTGCTGCCCTACTGCAACAAGCCTGGTTTGATGTAGCCCTCAAAGAATCATTCCGTATTCGTGTCGGAAAGTTTAAAACCCCGTTCATGCATGCTTACCTGACCACACTGGGCGAAACATTATTTCCTGTATTACCCACCTCTGTGGCAGGCGGTATATTGATGCCCTACGATATCAACGCTGTAAAACCAAGCATGGCTACCGGATTCGATTTAGGAGTACAGATACATGGTCTGATTAATGGAAAATGGAATTATCAGTTAGGGATTTTCAATGGTACAGGAATCGATGTCAATTCGGCAACTAAAGGAATGTGCGATGATCATAAATGGTTGCCTCAACTGCTTTACTCCGGTCGTCTGGTATATATGCCCAAAGGAGAAATGCCGTCCACACAAGGTAATCCGAACAATCTGAAAGAAGATAAAATGCAATTCGGTGTTTCTACCTCTTATAATGCCGAAGCAGAAGATCACAGTAGTAGCGATTGGCGCATAGGTGCAGAGTTTGCAATGGTAAAGAACCGCTTCTATTTTGCAGCCGAAGGTTATTTCATGAATATGCATTTTACAGAAATCATGCATAAAGACAAAGATCAGAATTATTGGGGAGCTTACGCACAAGCCGGTTATTTTGTAACTCCTAAGTTACAAGCAGCTCTCCGTTATGATCTATTTGATCGCAACGGAACAGACGAAGGCGGTTTGTTGAATATGCCCGCCATTGGAGCTAATTACTACTTTGTCGGTTCTAATCTAAAACTTCAAATGATGTACCAATATCTGGGCAGAACCGGACATGATACACAGACTGACCGTGACAACGATGGAATAGGACTATCACGCCATAGCGTTACCGCCATGTTACAATTCACTTTCTAAAGTACAGAAGGAGGAATCTGTCTATGAATAAAAGACTAAAATATTTATTTATAACCTGTACCTGCCTAAGCTTGTGTTCAGCTTGTGATGAAGGTAAAATATATCCGGACGACACGATTGACAGTGGACGTACGGCTACTGTTACCCTTCATTTCACCCATCTGGATGCCTGGCCGCAAAAAAATAGTATGTCATTAATCTCCTTAGGTGAGGACGGAGTTACTCCCATATTGGTAAAGCGTATTCTGGAACCATCCAGCGAAGCGGAAGCCGTGACTGTGACATTAAACAACTTAACCGAAAACACGCATAGTATTGCCGTAGCAGTTGTTACGTCCGGTATGTCTTTGGTACATGCCTATCAGTCATTCCCCGTTAATGCATCGGAAGAATCGTTGACTTTACCGGAGACAACAATCGAAGTGGCCTCGTTCAGCCGCATCCAGACACAAGTTTTCAATGCAAAATGTGTGATGTGTCATGGAGGAAGTACAACAACGGCCGGAGACTTGGATCTGACAGCAGCCAAAGCATACAATTCACTGATTAATGTAAAAGCTCCCCATTCCGACGAGGGAAAGAATTATGTAACTCCCGGAGATTTAAACAACAGCTATCTATTAGATGTATTAGAGCACGATAATCATATTGATATATTCAATGGAGCTGAACAACGTGAAGTCCGTGCTCTAATCCGTACTTGGATAAAAGCAGGAGCCGAAAACAATTAACTTGTAACAGAAACTTTGATATGAACAGCAGAAAACAACCACCCTTAAGATCAGAAAAAACTTTAACTGAAATATTTAAATACGAAGTAGCAGACGGCGTTTCCGAATATCATTTAATGATTCACGCAACCCAGCCGAAAGATGCTTACGAGGAACAATTAAACGCCATTATAGATACATATTACCAATTACGGGAAAAAGAGTTGCAAGGTACCGTCGCCATTTTTAAACGATATTTCTTGAGCGACGCTTCCAATCAGGCAGACACCTTATTGGCACTTACAACTGAAAGTTCGGATTGCGCACTTTCTATCGTCGAACAGCCACCGTTGAACGGAACCAAAGTAGCAGTATGGATTTACCTCCAAACGAAGGTGCAAACACAAATGCTGCATAATGGTCTCTTTGAGGTTAAACATGGCCCCTACCGACATCTTTGGGGTGGTTGCTCTTTCAATCGGGCTGCCAACTCGGAATACCAGACCCGGCTACTATTAAATGACTATGTCATGCAGCTTATTGAACAAGGTTGCAAACTAGCCGCCAACTGTATCCGTACCTGGTTTTTCGTACAGAATGTGGATGTGAATTATCCCGGAGTAGTAAAGGCACGTAACGAAGTATTCGTTACTCAAAACCTGACGGAAAAGACACACTACATTTCCAGTACAGGTATCGGCGGACGTCATGCTGACTCCAAAGTTCTTGTACAAATGGACACGTATGCCGTAGACGGAATCAAACCCGAACAGATTCATTTCCTTTATGCGCCGACACACCTGAATCCCACTTATGAATACGGCGTCAGTTTCGAACGTGGAACGTATGTAGATTATGGAGATCGTCGCCAAGTATTCATCTCGGGCACAGCAAGTATTAATAATAAAGGCGAGGTGGTATGTCCGGGAGATATCCGTAAACAAACAGAACGGATGTGGGAGAATGTGGAAGCCCTACTAAAAGAAGCAGAATGTACATTTGACGATATGGGGCAAATGATTGTTTATCTGCGTGACATTGCAGATTATACCATCGTCAAAGAAATGTACGACAAACGTTTTCCTTGTACACCCAAAGTATTTGTACATGCACCGGTATGCCGACCGGGATGGTTGATCGAGATGGAATGTATGGGAGTAAAAACCTGTGAGAATAAGGAATATGCTCCCTATTAATATCATTTAAAAGATATACCGTTGAAAAGATTACTTATCATTTTATATATCTGTCTGATAGGATTACTTGCTGCAACCACTTTCATAGAGCAAGCATACGGGACAGAGTTTGTAGAAAGAAATATATATCACACAATCTGGTTTTGTTGTTTGTGGGGAGTAATTGCCGTAATAGGGTTTGTTACCCTCATCCGACGTTCCCTATGGCACCGGCTCCCTGTTTTGCTGTTTCATGGCTCCCTCCTCGTTATCTTGGTGGGGGCCATGATTACGTTTATCTATAGTGAACAAGGATATATGCATTTACGTCTGAATACAGTAAAAAGCAGCTTCCAGTCACCACAAAGCGACAAAAAGACAGACCTGCCATTTACAATGAAACTGGACAGTTTCCGGATAGAGTATTATCCGGGTACAGAAGCTCCTGCTGATTACGTCAGTTATATCAACTACTCACTTCCCGGCCAGAAAGATTCTTTGCATAACGAACGCATCTCAATGAACCGTATATTTGCCATGCAAGGATTCCGCTTTTACCAGTCATCATTTGATGAAGATGGTGAAGGAAGTTGGCTAACAGTAAACTATGATCCATGGGGTACCAGAGTAGCCTATAGCGGATACATCCTACTGGGCATCTCCATGATTTTACTACTTTTCTATCGCCGGGGGGAGTTTCGTCAGTTATTAAATCATCCCTTATTGAAAAAAGGAGGATTATTCATTCTATTCCTTTTCTACCTGACAGAAACAACGCAAGCGCAGGAAACGCCTCTTCGCGTATTAAACAAAATACAGGCAGACAGTCTGGCACAACAACAGGTTATCTACCATGACCGTGTAGTGCCGTTCAATACACTGGCAAGAGACTTTGTCAAGAAACTGACAGGAAAAACCTACTATAAAGGATTCACTCCCGAACAAGTAATAAGTGGCTGGATTCTTTACCCGGAATCATGGAAAAATGAACCAATGATATATATAAAAAGTCCCGAACTACACCATTTACTCGGTTTGAAAACCTCTTATGCACGCTTGACCGATTTGTTTGACGGTCCGGTCTACCGTCTTCAGAAAACTTGGCAACAAGAACAGGGAAAAGACAGCAAACTCGCCAAAGCGATCCAGGAAACAGATGAAAAAGTAGGCCTGATCCTGATGTTGGAAAAAGGAACATTCATCCATCCATTACCTACTGATGGCAGCGTGCAACCTCTCTCCGAAATGGAAGTAAAAGCAGAATTACTCTACAACCGGATTCCGTTCAGCAAGATTCTTTTTATGATTAACCTGTCATTGGGAATGTTGTCTTTCCTACTTCTACTTCATAACAGCCTGCAAAGAAATACCCTCTCGCCCAAAGCCAAAACGATTTCCCGCATGGCAGGAACTTTCTTTTCTGTTACACTCTATCTTGCTTTCATATTCCATTTAGCAGGATATTGCCTGCGCTGGTACATTGGCGGTCGTATTCCACTTAGCAACGGTTACGAAACCATGCAGTTCATGGCTCTTTGTATTCTTTTGACAGCCTGTCTGCTCCATCGAAGATTCCCATTTACACTTCCATTCGGATTCCTCCTCTCCGGCTTTGCTCTGTTGGTCTCCTATCTGGGACAAATGAATCCCCAGATAACCCCATTAATGCCGGTGCTCGTCTCTCCGTGGCTAAGTATTCATGTTTCATTGATTATGATGTCTTATGCCCTATTGGCATTTATCATGCTAAACGGAATACTGGCATTATGCCTCCGGAAAAAAGAATCGGAAAACAAGATCTCCGGAAACGACGCTATACAAGACAACCGGATAGAACAGTTGACGCTAGTCAGCCGTTTGCTGCTCTACCCTGCCACCTTCTTTTTAGGAGCAGGCATCTTTCTGGGAGCAGTTTGGGCAAACGTTTCCTGGGGACGCTACTGGGCGTGGGACCCGAAAGAAGTATGGGCGCTGATTACCTTTCTGGTATATGGAGTAGCCTTCCATTCACAAAGCCTGCGCATTTTCCGCAAGCCTCTATTCTTCCATATCTATATGATTCTTGCTTTCCTGACTGTCTTAATGACCTATTTCGGGGTGAATTATGTTCTTGGGGGGATGCATAGTTATGCAAACACCTGAACCACTATATATAGCTAGTAATTGATAGAAGAATACCCATTTTAGGGGATTGCGGGAAAAGCGGAAAGCCCCTATCTTTGCAGTATCAGAATTAAATTAATTAGTCATAATTATATTACGTAGCCACATTAAAAATACATAGAAATCGGCCGAAGTGATTCACCCGCATTTCTTTTATTTGGTTGTTAAGTTGAAAAAACCATATAATGTATTCATTTTGGAATATGAATAGATGACATATTCTAAAAGAGGCAAGGACGTCCGGCTTGTGAAAGCCGGACGTTTTTTATCAGTAAGAGAATAAAGTGAAAGAGCTCATGCATTCATGAGCTCTTTCCAACCAGCCGTTTCAAAAGCGATATACTCCGCTATAAACTTCTCCATCTCTTCTTTCTTCACAGGATGCAACACCAGCTCTTCGAGCAGGGCAAACAACCATACCGTATTCAGGTGAATAAAGAAGTTAGTTATTGCTATATTGATATGCGGATATTTCTGTTTCATCCCTTGAAAAAAAACAGAAATCGTACGCGTCATCAAATCTGTATATTCAGAACGGAAGTTCTCCAAAACAGAACCTTGTGCCTGAAAAAGCAGCAACCGCAAACGGTCACGATGTTCAGAGACCAATCTGATATATTCCCGTACAGACATTTTCTGATAATCCGAATCCATAAAGACGTCTATCGTCATCTGATCTGCATCGTGATTATAAATCATAGCATACAGATCATTCAATACCGGTTTCAGAATCGTACGGAATATCTCATCCTTATTGGTGAAATAATGATAGATATTACTCACCGTCACCCCTGCCCTCGAAGCTATTTCACGCATAGAGGCATCCTTGTATCCCTTTTCCAGAAACACTTCTTCGGCTGCCTTCAAGATTCCCTCTTGTATATCTCCTTTCAAAAATTGCATAGTATCGCTGCTATTTATCAATTCATATTTGTAACCTGTCTGTTCACCATCCGGGCAAATATACCATTTTTCTTTTTCAATTCCTCCGGTGTTCCCATTTCAGCAACACTTCCATTCTCCAATACTACAATTTTGTCGGCATTGGCAACGGTTCGCATACGGTGCGCAATAATCAGCACCGTTTTGTTACGTACCAATTCAGATATACCTGCCTGTATCTTGGTTTCATTCTCAACATCAAGCGAAGCCGTAGCCTCATCCAACAGAACAATCGGAGCATCCTTCAACAAAGCGCGGGCAATGGAAATACGCTGACGCTCACCGCCGGATAATGTTTCTCCATTCTCACCGATAATCGTCTGGTATCCCTGCGGCATTTTAGTGACAAACTCATCACATTGTGCCAAGCGGGCAACTCTCCGGACTTCCTCATCCGTAGCATCCCGTTTGCCAATACGGATATTATCCATAATGGAAGCATTGAAAAGAACTACATCCTGAAAGACAACGGAATAGTTTTTCAACAAAGTTTCAGGATCAATCCGACTGATATCCTGCCCGCCGAGGGTAATCTTTCCCGACTGGATATCCCAGAAACGTGCCGCCAACCTGGCCGCCGTACTCTTGCCACTACCCGAAGGACCAACCAATGCCGTTTTTTCACCTTGCCGGGCAATAAAAGACAAGTTATTCAGAATTTGTTTTCCCTGCTCATAAGCAAAGTCTACCTGTCTGAATTCGATATCATAACCTTGAGGAGTGAATTCGGTAGTCCCGTTTTGTACCGGCAATGCTTCCATATCATTCATTCTATTGATACGCACATCCAAATAGAACAAAGCGGCAATATTATTCATCACCTCACTGACCGGAGCATACACACGCGACCCGATAACCATAAATATAAGATAGGTAAACAAATCAACCGTACCCGAAGCCAAGAGATTGGCACCAACGATAATAACGCTTGCCAGTCCGAGTTTCAATACACTTTGGGAACCGTTTACCAACATGCCGAGCACCAGTTCATTACGAGTCAATACCTTTTCATAGGTATCAATGCTCGCATCCAGTTTTTCCAGATAGTCTCTCTCCTGATTGTAGGATTTTATCTCCTGAATGGTATCGAGTCCTTCCTGGATATGCTCGGTCACCATCCGCTTGTTCAGATAATTACTTTCATTGCTTTTCTGTATTTCCTTCTTCGAGAAAAGAAGAATTGCGGCGGCAAGCGGCACTACCCAGAACAAAGCAATCGTCAACTGCCAGTTATAAAATGCCATGCCGACGGTAATAAGCAGAATACTGATAATGGAAGCAAACAACTGGGGAACCGCATGCGAAAAAGTATGCTCGAGATCAGTGCAGTCATCCATAATCGTGGCAGTGAGGTCGGAAAGATTCTTTTCGCCAAAGAAAGCCAGAGGCAACTTGCGAAGTTTTTCCGCCAATGAGATACGCCGGTTTGCACTCTCATCATAAACGGTGGTATAGGTACTACGATATTGCAATACCGCAAATATATACATGACTATCATAAAGACAATACCGAGTATGCTATAATAGAGAATACCATGCGTCACCGAAGCCGAAGGCTGAAACACAGGACGAAGATATTCCTCAAGAAAGAGAAAAACAAATACCGCCGGCAACATCAATACAATATCGAGCAGTGTAGTGAAAAACACACCTTTACAGAAATCTTTCGCTCCTTTAGTTGAAAGGGCAAAACGTCTTTTTATTACTTCAATCATTAGAAACCTCCTTTCCTATTGTCCAGCGAACAGATTGCTGGTATTCATTCCACATATGATAATAGATGCCTTGTTTACCAAGCAGGTTGGCATGTGTACCTTGTTCCGCAATCTTCCCCTTGTCAATGACGAGGATATTGTCGGCATCAGTGATGCTTGAAAGACGATGAGCAATCATCAATACGGTTTTTCCTTTTGTCAGTTCTTTCAAGGCTTGCTGGATGAGATGCTCATTTTCGGGGTCGGCAAAAGCAGTCGCCTCATCTAGTACAATGATAGGAGCATTTTTCAGGATTGCACGTGCCAGTACGATCCGTTGCTGTTCCCCGCCGGAGAGATATGTTCCCTCCGTACCAATCTTCGTATTCAGTCCGAGCGGAAGTTTATTGATAATTTCCCGGCACTGTGCCATATCTACTGCCCGTTCCACTTCCTCCATTGTCGCGTCGGGATTACCATATTTGATATTTTCGAGCAGAGAAGTCTTGAACAGCTTTGTGTTCTGGAACACGAAAGAAATATATTTCATCAGTTCTTCGGGAGCGATTTCTCTTACATTGATACCACCTATTAAAACTTTCCCTTCCGTTGCCTCCCAGAAACGGGGAACTAGACGGGCAATCGTTGTTTTCCCTCCGCCCGAAGCTCCGACAAGAGCTACTGTGTTTCCTTGCGGAATAGTGAAACTAACATCATCCACCGCCTTTTGATTAGCTCCCGGATAGCTGAAGGAAACTTTTTCGAACTGAATACTGAATTCCTTTACCGATTGTGGATGCTCTACAACAGTCAGGTGCTCATAAGCAACCAGATTCTCAAGACGTCCAATAGCTTCACTCGCCTGCCCCAAAGCCTGATTGAGATACATACTCTTCATGATACTTTGGGAGAATACAGGAGTAATGAGAACAAACAGGAAGAAATTAAGTAATACCGATGCATAATTACCTGAATAACCAATCAGCAAAATAGCCAACGGAGCAAGGAAAAACACAAAACCATTGATTATTACGGTATAGAGCGACATCGGCTTCTCCCACATTCGTGTATAGCCGAATACCATTTTATTATAATTCATGATACAGCGGTGAAAGTTCTTGAAAGAGTAAATGGTCTGCTGGAAAACCTTCACTACGGGAATTCCTCTCACATACTCTACAGCTTCGGTATTCATTTCCTCCAGAGAAGTCATATAGCTTTTCATAAACTGCCGTCCCTCCGCATTCATCATAAAACCCATAACCAGCATGGCAATAATTACAGGGACGATACATGCCAGACCGAGTATCCAATCGAACACAAAAATCAGTATGGCAGCTACCAACGGCACTAGAAAAGTAGCCGCAAGATCAGGCAACTGATGTGCCAGAAAACTATGGGTAACCCCTGCATTGTCATCTATAATCTTGCGAATACGTCCGCTCGTATTAATGTCAAAGAAGCCGAGAGGCATACGCACTATCTGGCGCATGGCTTCTTTACGCAAATTCGATTCAACCCGAAAAGCTGCAAGATGCGAAGACATCAATGCGGCAAAATAAAGGACGATGCTCGCCACGGCCATGCCTGCCGCCCACCAGGCATACGTCACCACATTACCGGAAGAGGTTATCTCTCCGTGTTCAAGCAGTTCTCTCACAATCAGCCAAATAAGGATATAAGGCAACATGCCCGCCAGGGCACTTAGGGCAGACAGCAGCATTGCCGCAGGCAAAAGCACTTTCCGTTTACCCATGTAGTTCTGAAGTTTTTTCAATGTACTCATAACGTACGTTCAATCTATATTAAGTTCGACAATCATTTAACTTATCGCTTGTTTTCAAAAAAGAACAATATTCGAAATCGTTCAAAAAAAAGAGAGCTTATATTTCTATAAGCTCTCTTCATCCCATTCAATCCGGTGCATGTGCACCTTTGATATATGATTAATCTCGACTCGTCTCTCACTGATTCGCATAAGTTTTCAATTATTTTCTGCAAAGGTACGGCTCGCCGGCAAGACGGACAATACCTAAAAATAATGAAATTTGCTATTCAGACTATAACGAATAAGTAATGATTGAAACAACAGAATAGTTATTCATGTTTCAGCCATGCACTTGGCAATACTTCTTTTTCACCTTTTTCATTCACCAATTCCATCTGCAATACGCCTCCGTTACAATCGAAGTAACGCACCTCTATCGGATGAAGCCCGGCTTTCAAAGCCTTCTGCACAATAATCTCTACCGGCGAATGTGCTCCATCATTATCTCCCAACAATTCACCGTCAAGCATTAATGTGCTACCGTCGTCCGAGAGAAGGGCAAATGTATAGATACCATCGGCAGGAACTTCCAGATAGCCGGTCAATACCAGACCGATATTTCCTTTCACCTCTTCGGGAATGGATACCGATTCCACCACATACTCCCCTTTGACAGGAGCTGCATCCATATCCGCACAAAGATTACCACGGAAATCGTGCCATACTGCTTTCAAGCCGGGCTGCAAAGCAGCCGAAGCAGTCACCGCCTCCGCATAAGGAGCCTTTACATACTTGGTACGCACCACATCCGAAGGAGAACCATCCGGACGGAAAGTGCGGAAAGCGAAATCCGTAGTCTTCCCAACTTCCAAAGCGCCGTTATAAAGAGCTGATTCTTTGGTAGGCATACTGCCGTCTGTCGTATACCGTATTTCAGTACCGGGTAACGGGCAAGTCAATTCCACAGTTGTTTCATCAATAAATGCATTCACTTTATAGAATCCCTGCAAGTCAGGCACCCTATAATTTACCCTCATTACATCCATCCGCTTAAATTGCGGAACAAGCTGACGATAGAATTCTTCGAGACCCGGTTTAGCTGTCGGCTCCGCCCAAGCTATTTCACTCAACGCTATCATACGGGGAACAATCAAATATTCAATGCGCTTCATGGTCGGAATCCATTCAGCCCAGAGATTCGCCTGCACACCCCAGATATATTTCTTCTGTTCCGGCGATAACCGCTCGTCTGCACACGGATCATACGCAAGTATTTTCTTTACTGAATTCTGATCCTGCGCATAATCGAAATAGAAATATTCATTCGGACAAGCAATCACTTTCTGCTTTTGTGCAGTTGCCGTAGGCAATGCATCTTTCGCCCAACTTCTCCACCAGGTAATGGCAGCATCGGAAGATAATCCGTCGGATACCACTTCATCCCAGCCTATGAGTTTCTTTCCGTTGGCAAGAAAGAATTTCTCCATGTCACGTACAAACCATGCCTGAAGTTCTTCTACCGAACCCAGTTTCTCCGTACGAATCCGTTTCTGACAAAGAGGACATTTCTTCCAGTTGGCTTTTTCCACTTCATCACCACCCATGTGCACATATTCATAAGGGAAAAGTTCAAAAACTTCTTTGAACACATTCTGACAGAACTCCAGCGTTGTATCTTTGCCCGGACAGATAGGAGAAGAGAAAGTTTCCCCCCACCCGATTAATCCGTCGCACGCCAATTCCGGATATTGACCGATAGCTGCCAGGAAATGTCCCGGCATATCAATCTCGGGAATGACATCAATGCCTCTTTGCGTAGCATAGGCTACTATTTCTTTTATATCATCATGAGTGTAATAACCTCCATACAGCGTATCTCCTTCCACAATACGTATCTTATCTTCCGGAATCAGGAAATCGGCATTATCTTCTTCTTTCGCACGTGCCATACAGGTACGATCCTGCGTATTGAATTTACGCCAAGCCCCTTTTTCCGTAAGTAATGGATATTTCTCGATTTCTATACGCCAACCTTGATCGTCGGACAGATGCCAATGGAACTTATTAAGTTTATACAAAGACATCAGGTCTAACACATGCTTCACTTCTTCCTTATTCCAGAAATGACGGGAAGCGTCCAACATAAACCCACGCCATTCAAACCGTGGCGCATCTTCTATTTGCACGACAGGGATAGAATAATTCAGTTTCTCTCCCTGCACTTCTATCGTTGCAGGAAGCAACTGGCGAATAGTAGTAATAGCAGAAATAATACCCGAATAGTCAGTTGCCTCTACCCGAATATACTCCGGCGTAGACTCAAGTTTATAAGAGCCGGGCTTTCCAACAGTATCCTTCAACTGAAAATACATATCTACCTGACTCTTATCGGTAGTGACTTCAACAGAAGACGATATGACATTCCGAAGAATTTCCTGCAGGTATCCGGCAGCCGGAAACAACGACTGATCGGAAACTCCGATTTTCATGCCATCTTTTAAAACAAACGAGCCCGACTGCTCGGTCAGACTAACGGGGGTAGGCAAGATTGCAATTTCTTGCTTGACGGTAGACGTACAAGAAGAAAAAACACAAACTGACACAATGAGTAAAGAACTACTTAATTTTTTGAACATGCGGTTAACTATTTAATAAATGATTTGTCCTGTTTTTAATTGACCATCTATATATAATACAACTAAAAGGCATAAAGTACTAAAAAGGCGGAAAAAGTTTTTTTTGCGACTTCATGTCACAAACTCCTATTAATGTTTATCTTTGCTGCCCAATCCCATTACAAACAAATCTAAAGAATCACTTCAATGTCAAGAGAACAAATATTAATCAAAACCTCATGGATCAGTACAATTGGCAATGCAATCCTGTCCGCATCCAAAATCATCATCGGTTTGTTTGCCGGTAGTTTAGCCGTAGTCGGCGACGGTATCGACTCGGCAACCGATGTTGTTATCTCTATCGTTATGATTTTTACGGCACGCCTCATCAACCGCCCTCCTTCAAAGAAGTATGTATTCGGCTATGAGAAAGCGGAAGGGATCGCAACAAAGATTCTATCACTCGTGATATTCTATGCCGGCGCACAAATGCTGCTATCGTCCACTAAAAGTATCTTTTCGGATGAAGTGAAAGAAATACCATCGGCTATCGCCATCTATGTCACTGTATTTTCTATTATCGGTAAACTCTTACTGGCTTCATACCAGTACAAACAGGGAAAGAAGATCGACAGCTCCATGCTGACTGCAAATGCCATCAATATGCGTAATGATGTTGTCATCTCAACAGGTGTCTTATTAGGATTGATATTTACTTTCATCTTCAAATTACCGATACTCGATTCAATAACAGGATTGATAATCAGCCTCTTCATCATCAAATCTTCCATCAGTATTTTCATTGATTCGAATGTGGAACTGATGGACGGAGTGAAAGATGTCAATGTATACAACAAGATATTCGAGGCTGTAGAGAAAGTGCCCGGTGCCAGTAATCCGCATCGCGTCAGATCACGAATGATAGGAAATCTCTATATGATTACCCTTGATATAGAAGTGAATCCGGAAATCACGATCACGCAAGCTCATGAGATTGCCGATTCGGTGGAGAAAAGCATTATCAATTCGATAGATAACGTATATGACATTCTGGTACATGTGGAACCCGCCGGTAAATGCCAGACAGGAGAAAAATTCGGGGTCGATAAAGATATGGTTTAATCCATCTCTACACAGAGATTTTTTCACTTTCCTCTATCACCTATCACCAGCACTTCTAAAAACCTTTATTCATGGTACTTTCAGGGATGGTGACAGGTTGTTTGCAACCTATCACCACATCTATCACCTATCACCCTGCCTGATCAATCAATGATCAATAAGGAAAAAGAATGAATCTCTATACGATACATTGGTTTCAGCCGCTTGAAACTTTAGTTTCTCCAAAGAATACAATGTTTTCCCCGCAAGGGAACTGTTGTTTCCCCTATGGGGGAACTATGGTTTCTCTACGGGGAAACTACAGTTTCCCATAGGGGAACAAATAGTTTCAACGCATGAAACTAAAAGTACCGTGCCGGGAAACTATTTTTATGACCGGTTAATAACTAATCTTCACCCCGGCAAAGAAACTTCTCGGCAAAGAAGGACCGTAAATGTAACCGGAATCCCGGTTAGCTCCTCTGTCAAAGTCCTTCTGATAAGACTCGAAAATATTCTGAACTCCACCGTTTAATTGCAAATCAACTGTTTTGTATAGCTTGAAGTCATAAGCCAGTTTCACTCCCAAATCAAAGAAACGAGGTGTTCTGATTGCTTCCGCTTTTCTTTCAGGCATTTCACCCAGTTTGGCATTCTCGGCAGTGATATCCATACGTTGCACTAACATTTTGCCGGTATATGTTCCTGACAGGGCGATAGACAAAGGTTTGACGGGAGTATATGTGGCAGTAAAATAACCGTATGTATCGGGAGTACGGAAAATCTTCTTTTCTGCCGGTGCATCATCATGCCACTTATGTGGTTCATCGTATCGGCTACGCTGTAAAGTCAATCCCGCTTGTATTTGCAGGATAGACAGATAAGCCACTTTACCTTCCAGTGTCAATCCCATCACTTTAGCACCGGGGCCATTGCTACGTGTTTTCACTAATATACCATCACCACGGTCGTAAGGTTCGCCCAATACAAAAACATCGGTCAGTCTTGTATAAAAACCCTCAATCAACAAGTTCGTCTGGAATGCTCCGAAACGATGATACATATCTGCAGAAGCACTGAAACTTTGGGATTTCTCTTCTTTCAAATCCTTTGCACGCTCGATCATAGCCACTGTTCCGCCCACATTTTCAATATGCATATCCTCATCAAAAGCCTGCGGAGCACGAAATCCGGAAGAATAGCTCAAACGCAGGTTAATATTCCGGGTAGGATTAAAACGCAAGTTGGCACGGGGACTAAAGATCACATTATCCACCATATTATGCTTATCCAGACGACCGCCAATCAGAATTCCCCAACGGTCGTTCTTCCATTCGTTCTGCAGAAAAGCACTGTAAATATTCACCGTCTGATCCGTGTGACGGTCATATCCCCACATGTTATCTTTCAGGCGGTCACGGTTATATTCAAGCCCTGCTGTGAGATCAGAAGGCATAAAAAGGCACTTGCCAAACGTATGTACGTATTGTGCGCCCCCCATAGCGGTTAAATCCGTCGTCTTTCCATAGGCTTTCAGAGGATCGTTGCCCGGTCCGTAATAACTGTCCCGGTCTGTATTGGCAGCCGATGCAAAGACACTTAGACGGTTCTTTTCATCCGGAGAGAAATAATCGAATTTCAAACTTCCACCATCAATAGAATGTTGCAACTGCTCTGCAATATGCGCTTCGTGAGGAGGACGGTTCAACATATCCCCTCCACGACGAAATTCCTGCATATGGTGATATTCAAAGGTCAGTTTGGAGTAAGTACTCGTTTTCAGATAAGAGCGGAAACCCACTGTCTGATTCTTCAACTTGGGCAGTTCGGTAAATCCGTCTCCGTCATAATCATATCCTGACCGGTGGCGGTTCTGTCCAAAGATATACAATCCGGCACGATGATCGTCCGTCACCAATGAGGCATTCAGCGAGGTGTTGTTATCGAATGAGGAGCTTCCTCCCAAAGCAGTAATGGTGTGCGATAGCTGACCGGAATTGCGTAAAGGCTCTTTAGTGATTATATTAATTGTTCCTGCAATAGCCGAAGAACCGAACAAGGCGGAGCCTCCCCCACGCATCACTTCTACACGTTCAATCATACTGGCAGGAATCTGTTCCAGCCCATACACTCCGGAAAGGGCACTGAATACGGGACGCGAATCGATCAGAATTTGCGTATATGGTCCGTCCAGACCATTGATGCGGACTTGCTGGAAACCACAATTCTGGCAATTTGTCTCCACACGCACTCCGGGCTGGAAGTTCAGTCCTTGTGATAAAGTAGAAGAGTTAGTGGTTTCAAAAAGTTTCAGGTCGACGACATTCACTAAAGTAGGAGCCATACGGCGTGTCGTTTCACTCCGGTTGGCGGAAACCACTACTCCGTCGAGAGCAATCGCATCCTCTTCTATTTCAAAATCTTCTTCCAGTGTCTTTCCTTTTTTCAGAGTTACGTTGCGGGTCACTGTCTTGTAACCTACTGAACTAACTTCCAGTATAAAATTTCCTTCCGGCAAATTCTTCAAAAAATAATGCCCGGTAGCATCGGTCACCGTTCCTATGGTCGTTCCTTTCAGTGCAATGGTGATGTACGGAAGATGTTCTTTCGTTTTTTTATCCAGTACATGACCTATTATATTCGCATCGGATTTCTTCAGTTCAGGGTAGTCCGGACGTTCAGCCGATGCGTATGACAAGACACAACACAGGCCGACCAGGACTAAAAGATATTTCTTCATTGTCGTTAGTCTTTTAATGTTTTAATTCAAAAAAAATAATAGAGGGAAAGGGAAGCAACAATCATAAATCGTTGTTCCTAACTAATAATAAATGCTATTCCCGAAAAGTATAGACTAAGCGACAGGAGGCGCCCTAAGAGATATTACGCCCGGACAAGTACGACAATACCGCATACCTTGCGGACGGGCAAGCAGAATACACAAGAAAGAGAAAACGGCAACAATAAACGCGGGTAATAGTCCGCTATCTGTCACCAATATGTGATTCAGGAAATGAAGTAGCTGGAATTCAACCGTCGTATGACTATGCTCACTCCCCTTCTTGAATGGATGCGAATGGACAATCGTAACCCCGTTTACCACATGTGAGTGAGTAAACAAAGTGATTCCTGCCATGTACGAAATAAACAGTACAGGCAGAAAATACTTCATTATATGTAGGTACAATTGTTTCATCCGGTAATTTTGCACATCTATTCCGTGCAGTAAAGTCAGAGTTCAGTTTGTTTTTTGCAAAGATAGGGATTGTCTCTATACAAAACAATCCCTATTTATAACGATTTTAAATCTTAACCGAATCTTAATAACTTATCTTCACCCCTGCAAAGAAACTTCTCGGCAACGACGGACCATAGATATAACCGGAGTCACGGTCGGCCCCTTTATCGAAGTCATTCTGGTAAGCATTGAAAATATTCTGTATACCGGCATTCACCTGCAAGTTCATCGACTTGTAAAGTTTGAAATCATAGGCAGCCTTCAAACCGATGTCGAAGAAGTCTTTGGTATTCACCGTTATCGGGTTTTCAAGGAATCCCGGCACAGGTTCGTGGGGAACCAGCATCGAACCGGTATATGTACCGGAAAGAGCGATAGATAATGGTTTTATCGGGGTATAGGTTGCTGTAAAGTAACCGTAAGTATTCGGCGTACGCATCATTTTCTTCACAGCCGGAGCGTCTGGGTTCCATACGTGCGGTTCGCTGTAATGGCTCTGCTGCAAAGTGACTCCTGCCTGAAGCTGGAATTTAGTCAGATATGCCATCTTTCCTTCTAATGTCAATCCCATCACACGGGCTCCCGGTGCATTGTAGCGTGTACGTGTCAGGATTCCGTCCACTGTCTCTCCGTCGGTAAGGGCAAATACATCTGACAGCTTTGTATAGAATCCTTCTACCAGAAAGTTAACCTGAAACGCGCCAAAACGGTGATAAATATCTGCCGAAGCACTCAAGCTCTGTGATCTTTCTTCTTTCAGATTGTCCGCCAGTTCAACCATCGCCACATTACCGCCTACATTCTCCACGTGCAAATCTTCGTCGAAGGCCTGCGGAGCACGGAAACCGGATGAGTAACTGAAACGAAGATTGATATTCTCAGTCGGATTATAACGCAGATTGGCACGCGGACTGAATATCACATGGTCAATCAGATTATGCTTGTCCAAACGACCGCCAATAAGGAATCCCCAGTGCTCATTCTTCCATTCATTCTGAAGAAAGGCACTACCGATATTCACTTTTTGGTCTACCGTACGATTATATCCCCACATATTATCTTCCAGTTTATCCTGATTGAATTCTATTCCGGCAGTCAGGTCGGAAGGCATGAAGATACATTTTGCGAAACTATAAACATATTGCGATCCTGCCATCCAGTTCAGGTCGGTGGTGTTTCCGTAAGCATTCAGATCTTGTCCGCCACCATAATAGCTGTCACGATTGATATGCTGCGCGGATGCAAACACATTGAAACGATGTTTCTCGTCAGGTGAGAAATAATCAAACTTCAGTCCTCCGCCATTGATCGAGTGTTCGGTCTGCTCCGCCACATTCGCTTCGTGGGGCGGGCGGTTCAACAAGTCTCCTCCCCTACGAAATTCTTCCATATGGTGATATTCAAAAGTCAGTTTCGAATAAGTCGTTGTTTTCAGGAATGAACGGAAACCGATTGTCTGACCATGCAACTTAGGAATCTCGGAATATCCGTCTCCATCATAGTCATACGCAGAGCGATGGCGGTTCTGACCGAAGATATACAAACCGGCACGTTGATTATCCGTCACAAGAGATGCGTTTAATGCCGTACTGTTATCAAAAGCGTCTCCATCGCCAATTCCCGTAATTGTATGGGATAACATACCGGAGTTGCGTATCGGCTCTTTAGTAATGATATTTATTGTACCGGCAATGGCAGATGAACCGAATAAGGCCGAACCGCCTCCACGCATCACTTCCACACGTTCTATCATGCTGGCAGGAATCTGTTCGATACCATATACACCGGAGAGTGCACTAAAAATGGGACGGGAATCGAGCAGGATTTGCGTATAAGGACCATCCAGTCCATTGATACGCACCTGCTGGAAACCGCAATTCTGACAATTGGACTCTACACGGACGCCTGGCTGAAAGCTCAACCCCTGCGCCAAAGTCGTAGAGTTGGTATTCTCAAAAATTTTCAAATCTACTACATTCACCAGTGTCGGAGCCAGCCGGCGGGTGGTTTCATTACGATTGGCAGATACTACTACGCCATCCAAAGCAACTGCGTCTTCTTCTATTTCAAAATCTTCTTCCAATGTACGTCCTTTCTTCAGCGTCACATTTCGTCTGACGGTTTTATAGCCCACCGAACTAACCTCAAGCACAAAATTGCCTTCGGGAAGATTTTTCAAGAAATAGTGCCCGGTAGCATCGGTCACTGTTCCGATGGTAGTACCTTTCAGGGCGACTGTAATATAGGGCAAGTGCTCTTTTGTGTTTTTATCAAGAATATGGCCAATAATATTGGCATCTGACTTACGTAATTCGGGATGATCCGGATATTCATGAGCTTGTCCTTCAAGGGCAGGCAACAATGCGCAGCACAGGCAGACAAGCGAAAAGATATATTTCTTCATTTTTCGTTTGTTATTCATTTTCGATAAGTATTCACATGGATAGACAGACAATGCCCTACCTCATGCAAGGTACGGTATCATCATTCAAAGAACGGAGAAACGAATAACCGGAGGTGCTCTAAGTCCCACTACCCCATGATACGGACAGTGATAGTGAGCATATTGCGAACGTCCGAGCAGAAAACACAATAAGAAAGGAATAAAAAGGGAAAGAGCAAAAACAATAGCTGCACCGTCTGCCGTCAAGTGAGACAGAAAATGAATCTGCAGCAGTTCGACTGTAGAGTGTTTATGTGCCGCCCCTTTCTTAAACGGGTGTGAATGGACGATTGTCACGCCATTGACCACATGCACGTGGGCAAAGAATGTAAAGCTTACCAGATACGACACAAACAGTATCGGTAAGAAGTAGCGTGTAATATTCAATAACAATCGTTTCACCTCATTTTTTCTTTGAGGCGGCAAAGATACGAACTATTTATTTAACAATCAATGATTATACAAAATTTTGTTAATATACCGCCGAAGCTATGATTTGAATAAACAGAATCAGGAATACCATAGCAATCGGATAAACTGTTGCATAAGCTACGCTCGGTATGTTACTGTCTACCATTGAATCGGCAGCAGCAAGTCCCGGAGTACTCGTCATACCGCCCGTAATAGTCCCCAACAAATCGAGCAGGCTGATTTTAAATACCAGACGTCCTACAACGGCTGCAACAAGCATCGGCACTAATGTGATGGCAGCCCCCACTCCGAACATCAGCAATCCGCTTTCCTGAAAAGTGGCTACCAGATTCTTACCGGCAGAAGTTCCTACTTCGGCAAGAAAAAGAAGCAGACCCAACTGGCGCAACAACTGATTAGCAGGTCCGGACATAGACCAGATAATAGGTCCTGTCTTGCCAATCGCACTTAACACAAGAGCTACCATCAGCACTCCGCCGGTCAATCCCGGAGAGAATGACAGACTATCAGAGAAAGATATATTTATTTTGCCGAACAGCACTCCCAATACAATCCCCATCGCAATAGGGAAGAAGTCCGTATCGGACAGTTTCTTCGCATTGTTCCCCAACAGGCGGGCTACTCCTCTAATCCCCTCTTTCTCACCGACCACCATCAACTTATCACCAAATTTTAAAGCAAGATCGGGAGACGGAGACAAATCAATACCGCTTCGACGAATGCGGGTAACCGTGCAGCCAAAGTTCTTCTGTAAGTTCAAATCCCCCAGTTGTTTATTTATCATGTCCTTTTTGGTCAACAGCAAAGATTCTATTTCCTGCGTTTTATCCAAAGGCAGTTCACCTTCTTCTCTCTTACCTACCAGTACAGCAAGCTGATCCAGCGCTTCTTCGCTACCTACGGCTTGTATATAGTCTCCTTCACGCAACACTGTATGAGCTGTAGGAATGGATATCTCATCATTGTGTTTCAGACGGGAAATAACGGCACCCGTCATACCACGCGCATTAATTTGCATCAGGCTGCGATCAAACACATTCGAATTGGTGACACGATAAATACAAGTAGTCAATTCCGGGAATTGTCCGCGACGTTCTATTTCCAAACGACGGGCTTCTTTATCTAAATCCACCCGCATAATTTTAGGTAACAGCTTGACAAACAGAATCACACCGATCACTCCAAACGGATATGCGATACCGTAAGCAATGGATGCCAAAGGAGAATTGGTACTGTCGATAGCAACCGCCAGACCCGGCGTACTGGTCAACGCACCGGCAATCAGACCGACAATACTCGGTGTGTCAATATCAAATGCGTACTTCAATCCGACTGCGGTCAGGCAGGCGGAACAAATAATAAGCATAGTAATGAGAATGAGCGTCTTTCCTTTACTGCGGAAAGAATCGAAGAATCCGGGCCCTGCCTGAATACCGATGGTAAAAATGAAGAGCACCAAACCGAAGTTTCCTAATTCTTTAGGAATGATAACACCAAAATGCCCGAAAAGAAGGGCAATGAAAATAACTGCCGACACATCGAGAGATAATCCTCTGATTTTTATTCTTCCCAGCATAAACCCCAATGCGACAATCAGGAAAAGGGAAAAATAAGAGGAATGCAATAAGTCAGTAAACATAAAAATAAAGGTTAGTTAGTTTAAGGGCGCGAAGGTACAAAAAAGTCTCCAGACGCACAGCATCATGGAGACTTTTATGAGTTTTACTAACCTGATTCTTTTACTTTCTTAATAACTGGTTACCATATCTTCCGAGACACAGATATAGAAATCCGCACGACCTTTATTTTCTTCATCCAGTTTATCCGTGTTTTCCTGACGTACGGAAGTAACCGTCACAACGCTTGTCCCGGGACGATATTGAAGCAGATAGGGAATAATCCCACCTTTCCAGTCGGAATGATAGCTTCCATTAATATGCAGAAATTTGTCTTTCATATTGTGAGCTATAAACCACCCCATTGTAGCATCCTTTACAGCCTGTGCCTGTGCCAACTTATAATTATCTCCGGATTTTTGTCCTCCCATCATATTCATCATGCTAAAAGCTGCCTCACTCTCCTTTTCATCATAATTGAAAGAAATGGGCAAAGGGGCAATGTATCTTTTAGCCTCATCTGACAGTGAATCCAGCACTTCAAGTCCCCCGTTTTTCACTGCATTGGCATAACGGCGGGGTACATTTGTGGCGATAAACGGAATCTTATTCTCTTTAGCAAAATAGACTACCGGAGAATAATCCGTACTATAATTAGGCCACAAACGAGCCTCTTCTTCAAAACGATCGTAAGAAATTTTACGCTGCAAATATTCATTCAGGATCAGTTGGTTATCGCTCTCCATCATTTCTTCTCCCAACATCAGTTTGTCCTTATGAATATGGTAAAGGGAACGGGTTATTTCAAACTCCAGCCAGTGAGTGATAGGACAATTATGCATCTCTCCTAAGAAAACGACATCATACTTCTCCAGTTGCTTTATCAATTGGCTGTAAGTAATTGCTTTCCCCGCATTATCATATAACACGTAGGCAGGCTTGTCCACTCCTACCTGTGCACAGGTTACCATTTGCAGGCAAAAACACCCCCAAATTATAACTAATAAACGCTTAATCATTTGCTGTTTCATTCTTTAATTTATTATTACTCAAATATAATAGCACATAATTATCCAAGTCAATCCATTCTTTGAAAGCTTTACGCAACTCAACCGGAGTTATCTCATCAAGACATTGTTCGTATTGTTCAAAATCAGCTAATGATTCCCCATTTTTAAGTAATCCGACCAGCGTGGTACGCCATGCCGCCGGTGATTTTTCATTCAATGCTTCACGTTTTGCCAAGAGGAAAGAGCGCTTGATGGTTTGTAATTCCTGTATATCTACTTCTTCTTCCTTCAGCCTCTGAAGAATTTCTTTCAACAAACGGTCTATCTGCCCCATATTCCGGTTATCGGCAGAAGCATTTATGTCAAAGTAGAATGTACCCCACGGGATTCCCTCATAAAACAATGAAATATAAGGAGAATAGACCAATGACTCCCGCTCACGCAAGACTGAAATCAGGCGGTTACGAATTACATCTCGCATCAATTTCAACATGAGTGTGTTCTTTTGGCAAGGCTGGTAATGACCGTAAAGTAAATAATCAAACAAGGTCTGTGTCTCGTTATCATTAGGAAATCCCTCTATAAGGGTTTTATCCGGTAGTTCAAAACTAGGATAAGAGTATTGCACCGTATTTCCTGAAACCGGAATTCTTCCGAATACAGACACAAACTGGCGCATGAGCGAATCCGGATTGAAACTACCACATACAACATACGTAGTTCCTTCGGGACGTGTATACAATTTCTTATAAAATCCGGCTATGGAATCGAGGTTCAACCGTTCTGCAAAAGAGCGAATAGATGGACGCATAATAGATGCTCCCATCAATTCATTGATGCGGGCAGACAACTGACGCCCTGAATCCCTTTTCAGCATTTTCTCCAACATGGTTTCTTTCCCTTCATTCTGCATCAATCCCTGACGTATCTCTTCAAAATCTTCGTATTTCAGTTCAGGATCAAAAATCTTCTCATAAATCAAGTTGAAGAATTCCGGCGCATTAGCAGTGGAAGACATTCCCATAAAACCATGCCAATGATTTTCCATGGCTACAGTGATTGACATTTCTTTCTGAAAAAGATATTCTGAAAGAATTTGACCATCTACTTTCGCAAGACCTCCCATATCGATATATCCTCCAACACCTTCTAACAAAGGATATTCTTCGTCGGACAAGGAAGAAGTGCCGAGGGGAGCGAAAGAAGTCAGATACAAGGTGCTGTCAGAATCCTGTGTGGGCTTCATTATTAAACGAATACCATTTTTCAGCTTTACTTCCCTAACCCCCATTTCATTATAGACATTGATATGAGCAATCATCGTAGCATCAAAAGGAGGACGGATAGCCAAACAAGCGGGTGTTTCTACCGGCACTTCCTCTTTTTCTTCCTGGCGAACATAAGTATAAGGTATACATTCTGCCCGTTCACCTTCTGCCCACGCTTCAGCTATTTCCTGTTTTGTCAATGGCATCCCCAACCCCGGATGAGAATTACAGGCAACAAGCATAGCTTGCTTCTGATAAGTAAGCCATTCTTTCAGCAGTAATTGCAAATCGTTATTTTGCACATGCAACATGGCTTCTTTCAATTGCTTCCGCTCCGCCGGGGCAGTCATATAACGATCACCTGATATTACATAATCAGTAAAATCATCACAGAAATAAATAGAAGAACGCGCATCGTCAGGATTGCCTTCAGCTAGCTGATTGCAGAATTGTGTACGGACATCTGCCAGTTCCTCCTTGTCCCATCCTTCACGAATCAAACAGTTTAATTCGGCTACGGCAATAGTTATAGTACTTAGTATTTCGCTCCTGTCGTTTCCCTCTACTGCCAATACCAAATGATTCTTATCGCTCAAATACCAGGAATCAGATAGATCCGCTTTGATGTGACGCCCCCGAAAACGTTGTGTTATTGCCCGAAGCAGTAGACGTCCGGTTTCTTTCTTGACAGCATCGTTTATAGTGCGTTCAACCACACAAGGATGAGGAATCATCAACTCCACTTTCGTATGGTTACGCAACGAATCTCTGACTTCCGATATTTGAATACCTTTTGCATACTCCAACGGATAAATGCGAAAATCTTTAGCCACACGTTTCTTTAATGAAGAGAAACCTGCTTTTATCTTAGCCTCTATCTCATTGGGAGAAATATCTCCCACTACCACTAATGTAGCCAGTGAAGGAGTATACCATTTATTATAATATTCTTTGAGTACTTGAGGGGTCACTTTACGAATATCATCGGCAGTACCCAAAGGGATATGGTTTCCAAAAACACCCTGTCCAATCTTCAACTGATAGAATTCATCATTGAGATCATAACTTCTCAATTCCTCCAGAATGATTCCTTTCTCATTCTCCACTTTCTCCGGAAGAAAAGATATTCCGTCGAGCCAGTCACGTATAATCAACAACGAACTGTCAACAACAGCCTCCTGCCCATGATCTGTGGGGACAGCAAACATATAAATGGTACGATCGTAGCCTGTGAAAGCATTGATATCAATTCCGTATTTCACTCCCTTAGATTCCAGATAACTCACCAATGAACGTTTGGGAAAATGCCTGGTTCCACCAAATGCCATGTGTTCGAGGAAATGAGCACATCCTTTCTGATTCTCCGTTTCCTGAACAGAACCGACACGCATAATCAAACGGAACTCTACCCTTGAAGCAGGAACAGCGTTTTTCAATATTAAATAATGCAGTCCGTTAGGCAAATACCCCTCTACAGTTCCTTTTGGAAGAGAAATCAGAGCAGATTGCGCATACCCAGGTATATACACACACATAGCAGCTATTAAAATAGCTGCTATGGAAACATACTTATACAAGTTCTTATTATTTCTTCTCATAGGTCACTGTTACATGGGTATATCCACCGGCATTCATGTGGTCTATCAAAAATTTAAAGGTCATCTTTTTAGCAGTAAAATCAATACTACCGGTAGACTCTTCAAAATTTTCCGGATCTTCCCAACCATCTTCGTCAATACCTGTATTGCACAAATAATAATCGGGTTCTGCCCTTCCCCCCTGTTCATAGATTTCTTGAGCAGTTGGATCTGTTTTCATCAATTCTTGTTGCCGGGTCCATGCACTAAAAGTATATGAGAACGGAACTGCTTTTATCGGATCACCATAAGAGTCTGTTCCTTCTCCTATATAGTCTACAGTGGCAGTAGAAGAAGTAATATCTTTAAGTTTTATACCGTTCAATGATGCGGAGAAGCTTTCATTGGTATCTTTATTCCAATTAATCTGTTCCATCAAGGTCTGTGATGCCGGTGACTCTGTCCAATACTCGGAGTCTTCGACCGTTTCGGCACGAAATACCCAATATAGATATTCGGTTAATCCCATCGGGTTGTCCACCATTTTCAACACAGGCATTTCAGCCGTAGCCTCCTCACTCAAAGTAATAATTGTTTTCCCGTCGTATTCTTTTGTGAACGCTTGAACAAAAGGAGTTAAATATCCATCTGCAGGACTATTTACCACTGTGTGACAAGAAACGATTCCCAGCCAGTCTGTCAAATCAATGTTATATTTAGTTTTATAGCCTTCAATCAATGCCAATTGTTCCTCGGAAAGTTCCGGTATTTGCGGATCGGGTTTCACACGCACACTTAACACTGCATTCAAAGCCATATTCTCTACAGGAATAGTAGAAATGCCAATCTGAAAATAAGTATCTACAGCCAACAGATTTTTCTGATTGGATACAACTTGAAAAGTCGCTTTCTTCTGACCGGCCTGAATAGTCACCGGATTATTTACCAGTTTTAAAATACCGGCTTCGTCATCCAATACCTCAAAATTAAGTGTAACATCCTGCTCACAAGCTGTAGTAAGATCGACATTTACCGTCAGGGGAGTTGCTTCCGCTTCTTCAATCACCGGATTTTCTGCAGATAAATAAATCTTATTAACGCCTGTATACCCAGTATCTTCTTTATCATCTCCACACGATGTGACAAGAGACAACAGGAACATTCCCATTGTATAAACAAACAGTTTCTTCATTTCTTTTTTCATTTTATTGATTCGTTTATAATTAAAATTATCAGTTCTCTATTTTTGTCCAACCTTCATTCTGTGATACATTCTCATTATACAGATATTCTCCTCTCGGAATGGGGAAAGTCCAACGGTAATCATCCGCCTGAACACGTTTGTCTGTTGCCATCGTACCGGAAGTATTCCAATCGGACAGTACTCCCTTACGACATCGCTTCAAATCAAAATAGCGTTCCCCCTCTCCTACAAACTCTTTCCATTTTTCTTGAAAGATAGCCTTTAGAAGAGGCTCGCCGGACAACTGCGTATCCAACAAAGTGGCATTACGCTGTTCCAAATACCGGTTCATCACCCCGACAGCTTGTCCATCGTGCCCCTTTCCGTCACGACAGTATGCTTCCGCCAGAATAAAACAGGCACCAGCCACACGATATTTATTGATATATTGCGGCTCTATCTTCTCCCAGTTCATTTTATTATATTTACCCAAACAATTCTCCATCGTCGTGTTGCCCAATGCATCATCCGTCATTTCTTTGGTAAATACAGATGCTCCCGAACGAATATCTCCATCAGCATACAAGGTTATCAGGGAACTATTCACTGTCATGTAATCCCCTTTATGTGTATCATAATTTATACCGGTATAATAGCTGCTGTTTGTAAACAAAGAAAACACCCGTTCTGCACAGGACGAATTGCTCCACAATGTAGCATACACCGTTTCACCAAGCACATCATAGCCGCCTTTTTCATCGATCACCTTTTGTGCATACTCTGCCGCCTGCTCATAATTATGAGCATACAGTTCCAATTCCGCCCACATATAATAACCGCTATACTGTGAAAACCAATAAACATCCGAAGGATTATTCTCCACCGTCAAGGCCTCCTTGAGCAACTCACGAATGGCAGTCACACATTCCTCAATGCTCGACCGATACAGAAATTCCAATTCCAGCTGATCCTTCAATATGATTCCATCCTTTTCCGGCCCGTCTTCATAATCCGGTGCAAAAAGCCGGAGAAGATTGAAGTAGCAATAAGCTTTCAACAATTTCGCTTCGCTCACCACTGCTTGCAGTTCTTTCGTCTCTTCAGTTGTAGATACCGATATGCCATCTACACGTTCCAACACTGCATTCGCTATAGCTACCGCCGCATAATAGTCAGACCAGATGGAAACGGCGAGATCTTCTATGGGTTGCGTCTGCCATTTATAAAGATTATTCAAACTCGCATCCCGGGAAATCCAGGAAGTTGTTTCAAAATCATCGCCTAATACCGATAAGTCAAATTCCGGACTTGGCAACTGCTTGTAAGCAGTAGCCAACAACTCACGGGCAGTATTCGGCGTTGTTATGGCATCCGGATCCGAAAACTGATTTTCATACGGAATATTCAATGAGCAGGCAGTGAAACAAAGTGTCAGGAAAAGACTGCCTATCACAGTTTTGATCCGACTTTTATTTATCATTTTTACAATCATCATATCCATCCATGTTTAGAAAGTCAAACTCAAATTAATGGTTAACACTGGCTGCATCGTACCCGCCAACGAACCTGTTTCCGGATCAGATTCCTTATAAGGAGTAATCATAAACAGATTGGATGCCTGGAAAGCAACGTTGGCATATTTAATGAAATTACAGTTCTTCTCCAGAAATGTGTGCGGAACACGATAACGCAATGACACCATTGACAGTTTCAGATAATCACTCTTTCCAACAGTTTCCGTATTCGGATAATCCAGTGAGGCGATAGCCGAAGAACTGTAAAAAGGAGAATGGTACGTCTTTCCTTCATCTCCTTTCTCAAACCACATATTCTGCAATTGCCCTTTTATGGCATTTTTATTAGCGTCATCGGAAGAGCGGACGTATGAATAACTATAAGATTTAACTCCGCCAAATACATAATAGAAATCCATATCCAAATCAAAATCACGATAAGAAAAACTTAAATTGAATATACCACTGTAAGGAGGGGTCGCATGACCCAAAGCTACAATGTTCTCTTTCGACGGATTTTCCGTGGCTGGTATTTCGCGCCCGTCTGCTCCCTGAAATACGGGAAGGCCTGTAATCGGGTTAATCCCCAACGACTTCAATCCATAAATCATATCATACGATTTTCCTATCTCATAATCAGGAATAATAGCTTCTTCACTTGCATATAAGCGATCGGCATAATATAAATCGACTACCTTATTACGATTGTACGCCAGTGATCCGCGTAGCGAAAGACGCCAATCAGAAGTATCAAGTACTTTCAGGGAAGCGCTCAATTCGTAGCCTTCATTGCGCAGCACGCCAATATTGCGTTTCATCGTGCTGAATCCATTAGACAACGGAACCGGAACATCAAGCAAAGCATCGCTTGTCTCACGCCGGTAAATGTTGGCGTCCAAAGTCAGACGTTTGAATAGTTCAACCGACAAACTAATATCCGTAGATGCTGTCTGCTCCGCTTTCAGATCGGTATTATAAAGTGCGAGTAACTGCAGGAGACGTGCATTTCCATAATAATCAATCGAATAAGAAAAAGTACCAATCGTTGATGAAGCAGACACTCCCGCCAAATTAGCCATTCGCCCGTAAGAAGCCTTCAAGTTCAAGCGGGAGATTACATTATTATCTTTCAGAAAAGGATACTGGCTGATCGTCCATCCCAAACCGATAGCCCATGCGGCATTCCAACGTTTGGATTCAGGAAGGATAGAAGAAGCGTCCGCTTTGTAGGTCGCGAAAAGATCGTAAGTATTATCAAAACTATATCCCATCACCAGCCCCACTCCCAGTTGGGCAGTCTTTTCCTTATAAGAACCGACCACAGGTTTTCTATTACCGGAAATAGACTGGTTGATAGCGGATGGTGACATTTGCGTACCCACTCCATATCCTGTAATAGAAACATTATCCGCATCCGTCATATAATAATCCATATTCCCGCCAATAGTAAAATCATGTTTCTCCGCAAATATCTTGTTATAAGTGATGCGGACATTCGATGAAACATTCGTTGTCACGTTTTTCTCTTTGGAGAGCTTTCCACGCTCTGCTTCATCCACCCCGCTGTTTCGTTCGCTGATAGAAGTAGAAGGCACCAGCGTCATGCCTTCATTCAAAAGCATATCAATACCTGCTACAGCATCGATACTCAATCCTTTCAGAGGTTCCAAATTCAAACTCCCACTTACTCCACCGCGTTTGTCTGTCGATTTACTGTTGTACTGACTTAACAAATCATTATAAGTGTAATCTGAAGTTTCATTAGAAAAAGAAACTAATTTTCCCGTCTTTGTTTCATAAGGATTGAGTTGATAGATCAAATCGGTAGGAGAATATGAACTTCCATTCGGCGTATCTGTTTCAGAATATCCCGCATTGGCACTTAATGACAAATATCCCACCCTACCCAGTTGCTGGTCAAGACTCATAGTGGCAGTAAAACGATGTGTATCATTCCCCGGCACACGTCCTCCTTGCTGGGCATAATTGGCAGATACATAATAAGACGTTTTTTCCGACCCGCCTCTGACACTCAGATTATGACGTTGATAGGTATTTAAATGAATCAGTTCGTCGAACCAGTCAGTATGAATGATGCGCAAAGAATCGAGTATTCCCTGCCCTTCGGCTATCATTTGGTTCAAATTCGGATCATTGGCGAAATACTTCCTATAGTAATCCTCACTGTACCGATAACCGGGAGTAGAACGATTTTGTAATCGGCGCTCCAGTTCCAGTTTCTCGTCCGTATCCATCATCTCGACTCCCCTGCGTCCACGAGTAGTAATACCCATATTGAAACTGTAACTGGTAGTTGTACGTCCATCGGGATTCCCGCGCAAGGAAGTGATTTCTATTACTCCATTGGCGGCTTTGATACCATACAAGGCACATGCCACAGCATCTTTCAACACCTTTATTTCTTTAATGTCCGCCGGGTTAAGGGTCATAAAGGCATCGGATGAGATTACCTGTCCGTCCATTACATATAGTGGTTCATTCGCAGCATCCCCTTCGCGAAAAGACGAGTTTCCACGAATACGAATTTCCGGCTTCGAGCCCAAATCACCTGTATTGGTAACAATCAGTCCGGGAACACTTCCTTGCAATGCTAACGACATATCAATCATAGGTTTGCTATTCAGACGTCCCATATCTACATTCTGCACTACACCGGATTTTGCACGAATATCCAACTCATTGATATTCTGCCGTGCCACCACGACCACCTCATCCAATGATTTGGCATCCTGCTGCATAGCTGCATCCTGTATATTCTGTCCCGTATACTTTTCACGGACATCTTTCATTCCGATAAAGGAGAAGATAATCATGTCTCCTTTTTTCCATCTTCCACGCAACTGATAGCGTCCGTTAGCATCAGTCACCGTACCAAATTGAGTATTTCCAATACGAACCGTAGCGCCAGGAAGTGGTTCTCCCTGATGATCTGTGACCATACCAGTCAGCACAATGTCTTTTTGTTGGGCATAGGTAGCTTGAAAACTAATGGCAGAAATGAAAATAACTACAAAAAAAGAAATAATAAATGCTCTCATTTTAGCGTTTTGTTATAAACAATTATCCGGACCGCAAAATTAAATACTTAATGCGGCCCGGACAATCGCAACAAATTGCTATATTATTTCTTAGTAATACCTAATAACAGTTATTTTTAGTTTCACAAGAGATACTTTTATCTTCAAATTCGAGTGTCACATGATGAATATCCGCTTCTTCCAACTTATTTTTAATTGAACATTTTATCTCTTCCATTCTCTCTACGTCATCAATGACAACATGGGCTGTCAGGGCAGTTTCCGTTGTGCTCAATGCCCAGATATGTAGATGATGGCAATTCTCCACACCGGGCTGTTCCATGATAAGTTGCTGTATCTTTTGAGCATCTATCCCCACCGGCACTCCATCCAATGACAACCGGAGGCTATCGTGAAGCAATCCCCAGGTAGAGACAATAATAATAACAGCAATGCCAAGTCCGATAATCGGGTCAATGATACTCCATCCCGTATACGTAATAATAATACCGGAAGCAACTACACCGACAGATACCAGTGTATCTGCTGCCATGTGCAAGTAGGCTCCTTTCACATTCAGGTCCTTATCTTTATCTTTCATGAAAAGCCATGCAGTAAGCGCATTGATGACCACTCCCACCCCAGCTGTCCATGCGATAGCGGAACCATCAACCGAAACCGGATGAAATAATTTGTCTATGCTCTCGGCAATAATAATGCCGACAGCAACCAACAGTATAACTGCATTTAATAAAGAAACAAGTATCGTACTCTTCTTATATCCATACGTGTAACGACTATTAGGGTGAACTTTCTCCAACCGGAAAGCTAACATGGCAAGCACCAGACTGGCTACATCACCCAAATTATGCCCGGCATCGGAAAGTAACCCCAAAGAATTATAATAAAATCCTACTCCGAATTCTACTATGACAAAAGTAATATTCAGAGCAATACCTATGATAAAAGCTTTATTGAGCGATGTCAAACGATGACTATGTTCGTGATGATGAGGTTCCATTATATATATTGTTATTATATCTAATTATATAAAAAACATCTTATCAGGAGATTAGTTCATCCCTTTCCGCTTTTGGCAGTATTAACGGCTGGCAAGTTTTTCCAGAAATTTGTTCCGGTCTACCATATAACGTATATGTATTCCTTCTCCGAGCAATCGTTTTTCTAACATAATTTCTGATTCTATATTTTAGTTATGACTATTCTTCTTTTTAGCTGACTGGTAGAACAGAAATGCCAACAGAACAAAGAAAGCCAAAAGTATCGTAATCATCTCTGTCGTATATGCCATTGGTTCTACCCATATTTCATGAAAGATATTCCAGCGTCCCAATACTTCTACAAAAGTCCAGAACACTACTACCGTAGCAATAGAAAAGCGCATGGCATATCCCCATTGAGTGATTTTCAACAGGCGTTTAAACATAAAAAACGAACCTGCCAGACAGCCGAAAGCAACTATAGCAGTAACAGGACTATGCTCGCCGACAAAATTCTCATCATAACAGAAGAGTAGCACGAGATAGCTCGTCCACATGATGAGATTTAACTCCATAAAAGTAACAATCGAGGTATGACGTGTCATCGGCCGTACTACAATCGTGGTGGTACTCTTACGGAAAAAGACTTTTTGAAGATAGGTAAAGAAGTCGCATCCGCTTTTTATACTGAAAATGTAAATCAGCATAAACATCACCCAAAAGCCGAAGGAGGAAGGCATAATTAAATATTCCGGTTTTGTCACGACTTCACCGGCAGCGTTCAGCAATGGTTGCACTTCATAACGATGTGCATAATATACGTAGATAAACTCTATCCATCCGGTCCAAAAGAGTAGTCCTCCGAATAATCCCCATAACGTCTGTCGTGTATCTCCTTTTGCAAACACTCCAATAATCACCATCACCAGACCTGCTGCTCCCATCGTGAAAGCCGCATAGTGAAGAGCTGTGGATGAGAGCACATGCTCCATAAAAATCATTAATGCATGCCCCAACGGCATAGTAAACAATACAATCAGGAAAGAAGTAATCCCTGTCAATACACTTTTTCTACTGTAACCACCTTTCATTTTCTTCTTATTTTGAGTTTTTAATCATCAATTTAGTAAAAGACTGCAAAAATAACGAGTTAAACCACTCCTCCCAATACCTACTTATAATTAAAGCCCTTTCATTTTTTCATTTCTTTTAGGTATTTCCCCTGTATATATATCCCTGTAACTTTGCAGCTGGAAATTTAATTAATCATTATCTATCAAAATTAAGTATGAAAATCTTAAACTTTTGGATGGTTGCCCTTATGGCACTATCTCTTTCTTCTACTTTCGTTTCTTGTAGCGACAACGACGACGATGAATCTAATCTTGCCAAAGAAATAGCAGGAGCTTATAAAGGTTATTCAGTCGGCGCATGCAATATGTTCTCTGATTATTTGTTGGGGGATGAATCCACTGCAACAATCACTGCCAACGAAGATGGTACCATCAATTTGGTATATAAATCCGGATCCGGAGATTTCACTCTGAATAATTTAAAACTTTCTTCTAATAAATCTTTCAGCGGTTCCGGTGAAGTTGCCATGTCTATGGGCGGCAGCACAGGCGGTAGCTACGACTACACATTAGAAGGTAGTGTAGATGGTTCTAAAGTGTTAAGTTTGAAAGCCAATGTTGATATTCCTGTACCTATGGGAAAAATGGAGATTGATTTCATACAAGGAGAAACTCCTGTTGGTTATTATATAAAAGATACTTATAAATACCAAACTAATTTATCTCTTTCAGTCACTATTCCAGGAGGAAATACCACTGAATCTACTGAGGATTGCAAAGTTATCATCGAAAACCCAACAGGCAGTACAGTAGATGTTACAATTAGCGGCTTCAATAACACAAGTGGTTCTATGAATTATTTTGAAAAGTTCACCGTAAAGGGAGTAAATGTTACTAAAGCAAACGACGGTAGTTACTCACTCAATATCGATAGCTTTGAAGCAGACACCCAAAAGACTACAGGAGAAATTCTGGCAATCACCGGTACGAGTTTAAGTGGTACTGTTAAGTCAGACGGAACAACTACTATTACTGTAGTTTTTAAACCGGGAAGTATGCCATGGGACATTACAGCAGATTTTACTGGAAGCAATACTAACAGCGCACAATAAACGATTAAATAAGCAATGAAAAGAAGCAGGAACGCTATTTTCAAATATACTATAGTACTGGGAGCGGCAATGTCGCTCTCTGCTTGTAATGGAATATTTGAAAATATTTATGATGCCCCCATCGAAACGGAGATGGAAATCAAGGAGAATAGCTTTTCACAAGTCAAGACTGTTGAATATACAGAATGGGCCTACATTAACCTTTCGGAGCGTACGGTTAGCACCGTTAAAATCGGAGAGGAATATGAGAGTCAAATTCCTGAAAAATGGGATTTCGCTATTCATCGTTATGATATAAAAACCAACGAGGGTGCTGCCTACAAAACAACTTACACAAGTATCGACGAGTTTAAAGCAACAGGTAAACTGCCTAAAGCGGAAGATTTTGTAGAAGATGAATGGACAACCGATAAAATAGCCATTGACATGTCGGGCATGATGGACGGAAACATTATCTACACAGAGTCTTACCGTAATGCTGTTCTTTCCGGCTGGCTGGACGTTAATACCGCAACGATGCCTCCGGTATACACCATGTCAAACCAAGTTTTTTTGATACGTTTGAAAGACAATACATACGCAGCAATCCGTTTTACCAACTACATGAATGCCAGAGGTATAAAAGGATATATTGACTTCGATTTCCAGTATCCGCTTGAGTTCGAGGACAACAACAATGAAACCAATCAACAAGAATGAAACCTACATTTATAATATCATTATTGCTTTTTTCATTTATAGCAACTTGCACCACATTAGCACAACACTCAACTTATCACATCAGCGGACGTGTTACTGATACAGAAGGGGAACCTCTCCCCGGTGCAACGATTTCCATCAAAGGTAAAGGAACCGGAACCGTCACATCCGTCGACGGAACATATACATTACAACTCCCCGGAACCGGTACATACCTCATCACCGCCTCGTATGTAGGCTATCAACCACAAGAAAAAAGACTGACTGTAGGGAAAGAGAAAAGACTAAGTTTCCGTTTGTCGGAAGATCAGTTTGACCTGGGAACAGTGGTTGTCACAGGTACACGTACTCCCAAATTACTGAAAGATGCTCCTATCATCACTCGTGTAATCACAGCAGACGATATTAAGAAGGTAGATGCAACCAACGTAGGCCAATTATTACAATCAGAACTGCCGGGCATTGAGTTTTCCTATTCAATGGATCAGCAGGTTTCTATCAATATGCAGGGATTCGGAGGAAACTCTGTACTCTTTCTGGTAGATGGCGAACGTCTGGCAGGGGAAACTTTAAACAATGTCGATTACAACCGGCTGAACCTTGATAATGTGGAACGGGTAGAGATTGTAAAAGGTGCTGCCTCTACTCTCTATGGTTCCAGTGCAGTAGGTGGCGTAATCAACATCATCACCCGTGATTCCGAGGACCCATGGAATTTAAATGTAAACAGCCGCTTCGGTGAACATAACGACCAACGATATGGCGGAACTTTCAGTTTCAAAGCCGGTAAATTCAATAGCCAGACGAATGTGCAACACACAATGTCCGATTCTTACGACGTACCGGAAGGAGATGTGACAACCATCTTCGGAAACCGCACATGGAATGTGAAAGAACGTCTTGTTTACAGACCGATTGAACAGTTGAAACTGACTGCACGCGGAGGTTATTATTTCCGCGAACGGGATAAGACCGGAGACAGCAAAGACCGTTATCGTGATTTCAGCGGAGGTCTGAAAGCCAACTATGATTTCAACATCATGAGTAATCTGGAAGTTGCCTATACATTCGACCAATATGATAAAAGTGATTATCTGACCTCATACAAATACGATGTCCGCGATTACAGCAATGTGCAACATAGCGTACGCGCACTCTACAATTACACCTTCAACGATAAAAACATTCTGACCGTAGGAGGAGATTATATGCGTGACTATCTATTGTCTTATCAATTCACCAACAATGGAAGTTATACCATGCACTCGGCAGATGCATTCGGACAGTTCGACTGGAACCCGACCGAACATTTCAACGTAATCAGCGGGGTACGTTTCGACTATTTCTCACAATCTAACGTGCGTCATATATCTCCGCACATCGGATTGATGTACAAAATAGCCAACTGCTCCCTCCGTGGTTCATACTCACAGGGATTCCGCTCTCCTACCCTCAAAGAAATGTATATGAACTTCGACATGGCAAATGCCATGATGATTTATGGTAATCCCGACCTGAAATCGGAAACGAGCCATAACTTCTCGCTCTCGGCGGAATATACCAAGAACCGTTACAATTTTACCGTTTCGGGATATTACAACCTTGTCAATGACCGGATCGACCTGACTTCATTCCGCGACACTGACGGAAGATGGGCACAGCTATATATCAATACAGAGAAAGTAGACATCGCCGGTGTAGATATCAACGCCTCCGCCAAATATCCTTGTGGTCTGGGAATACGTGTTTCTTACGGATACCTCCACGAGTTTATGCGCGACGGACAAATGAAATTCTCCAGTACCCGCCCACATTCAGCGACCGCACGTATCGAATACGGCAAATCATGGGATAATTATCAATTCAATCTTTCCCTGAACGGACGTGCATTATCCAAAGTAGAAACCAATAAATATGTGGGCAACAATCCGGATGAAGGGACTACCGGAGTGACTTATCCGGGATATACGATGTGGAACCTGACGCTGACACAAGGAATCTGGAAAGGAGTCAGCCTGAATATGGCCGTCAACAACATATTTAATTATGTTCCTAGCTATTATGACGCAAACTCTCCTTATACCCGGGGAACTAACTTCTCCATCGGACTTGCATTAGACGTAGACAGGTTCTTCAGAAAATAGAAAAGATAAAACTACATACAAAGCTAAAAATAAGAGAAATGAAAAAGAAAAGTAAAATCATCTTAGGTGTATGCATCGTTGCTGCAGCTCTGATAGGGATATCCGTATGGAATACCTGGTTCAGTCCTACAAAGATTGCTTTCATCAACTTCCAGACCATACAGCAGGGAAGTATATCGAAAGCCAACGACAATTCATCCATCAAACTCAGTGAAGTGTCGCTCGACAACCTCGACCGTCTGACCGGTTACGACATGGTATTCATCAACGGAATGGGTCTGCGTATCGTCGAGGAACAACGTCAACAGATACAACAGGCTGCCGACAAAGGTATTCCTGTATATACTTCCATGGCCACCAACCCGGCCAACAACATTTGTAATCTGGACAGTGTACAACAAAATCTGATACGAGGTTATCTGACCAACGGAGGAAAGACCAACTACCGGAATATGCTGAATTATATCCGTAAAGCTATTGACGGTAAAATCTCTTCCATACCGGAAGTGGAAGACCCGGCAGAAAGACCCAGCGACATGCTCTATCACGCCGGACTCACCAACCCGGATGATGAACTGGAGTTCCTCACCGTGGCAGATTATGAGAAATTCATGAAGGACAACCGTCTTTATAAAGAAGGGGCACGTAAAATCATGATAACCGGACAAATGGCTGATGCCACCGGACTTATTGAGGCTCTTGAAAAAGAAGGTTACAATGTTTATCCGGTTCAGTCAATGACGAAATTTATGTCGTTCATTGACGAAGTGCAGCCCGACGCAATCATCAACATGGCACACGGACGCATGGGAGACAAAATGGTGGATTATCTGAAAACTAAGAACATCCTCTTGTTTGCTCCACTCACCATCAACAGTCTGGTAGATGAATGGGAGAAAGATCCGATGGGAATGGCAGGAGGATTTATGTCACAAAGTATCGTGACTCCGGAAATTGACGGTGCCATCCGTCCTTTCGCTCTCTTTGCACAATATGAGGATGAAGAAGGATTGCGCCATTCGTATGCAGTACCCGAACGCTTGAAAACTTTCGTATCCACAATCAACAATTATTTGAATCTGAATACTAAGCCGAACAGCGAGAAGAAGGTAGCTATCTACTATTATAAAGGTCCGGGGCAAAATGCATTGACCGCTGCCGGTATGGAGGTGGTTCCTTCCCTATACAATCTTCTAGTCCGCATGAAACAGGAAGGTTACAACATATCCGGCCTGCCTGCAAATGCTGAAGAACTGGGTAAAATGATACAGGCTCAAGGCTCTGTGTTCAACTCTTACGCAGAGGGAGCCTTTAATGACTTTATGCAAAAAGGGCATCCCGAACTTATCACCAAAGATCAATATGAAAGTTGGGTGAAAGAGTCACTCCGCCCTGAAAAATATCAGGAAGTGGTGGATGCTTTCGGCGAATTCCCCGGCAACTATATGGCGACCAACGACGGTAAATTGGGTATTGCCCGTCTGCAATTCGGGAATGTAGTCTTAATGCCACAAAATGCCGCCGGAAGCGGAGACAACTCCTTCCAAGTGATTCATGGCACTAATATGGCTCCTCCTCATACTTATATTGCTTCCTATCTGTGGATGCAACATGGTTTCAAGGCTGACGCACTGATCCATTTCGGTACACACGGAAGTCTTGAATTTACTCCCAGAAAACAAGTGGCATTGTGCAGCAACGACTGGCCGGATCGCCTGGTTGGAGCAGTTCCGCACTTCTATATCTACTCTATTGGTAATGTTGGTGAAGGAATGATGGCTAAACGCCGTTCGTATGCCACCATACAGTCGTACCTCACTCCTCCTTTCCTTGAAAGCAGTGTGCGTGGTATTTATCGGGAGCTGATGGAAAAAATCAAGATTTACAATAACTCTCACAAAGAGAATAAAGATCAGGAATCATTAGCTGTCAAAACGCTGACTGTGAAAATGGGAATTCACCGTGATTTAGGTTTGGATAGCATTGCTAACAAGCCATATACGGAAGATGAAATCGCCCGTGTAGAAAACTTCGCAGAAGAACTGGCTACCGAAAAAATCACCGGACAACTCTACACTATGGGAGTTCCTTATGAAACGGAACGGATCACTTCTTCCGTCTATGCAATGGCTACAGAACCTATCGCATACAGTCTGCTGGCTCTTGACAAGCAACGTGGTAAAGCGACAGATGCTGTTAGCAAGCATCGCAGCCTCTTTACACAACAGTACTTGACTCCTGCTCGCCATCTGGTAGAAAAGTTGCTCGCTAATCCTGCACTGGCCACAGATGAACTGATTTGTCGTACAGCCGGTATCACCGCACAGGAACTAGCCAAGGCTCGTCAAATAGAGGCAGACCGCAATGCTCCGAAAGGTATGATGGCAATGATGATGGCCGCATCGGCAAAGAGTGAACAATCCGATGAAAAGAAAGCTGGTAAAGGACATCCGGCATCTGTCTCTAAAGAGGGTTCTCCTCATGGTCAAATGCCCGAAAGCATGAAAGAGGCTATGAAGAAAATGGGCGCCAACATGGATCCTGAAAAAGCTATGAAAATGGCTAAGTCTATGGGAGCAAGTCCGGAAGCATTGAAGAAAATGGAAGCCGGAATGAAAGCTAATAAAGAAAAACCTCAAGGTATGGCTGCCATGATGGCTGCTATGGGAAAAGCTCCGAAAGAATACAATAAAGAAGAAATCGAGCTGGCACTTGCCATCGCTGAAGTAGAACGTACAATCAAGAATGTAGGCAACTACAAGAACGCACTTCTGACAAGTCCCGAAAAAGAGTTAAGCAGTCTGATGAATGCATTGGAAGGTGGATACACCGCTCCTACTCCCGGAGGTGATCCGATTGCTAATCCGAATGCTTTACCAACCGGACGTAATATGTATGCTATCAATGCCGAAGCAACTCCTACAGAATCCGCTTGGGAAAAAGGTATCGCTTTAGCCAAACAAACGATTGATACTTACAAGCAACGTCACAATGATTCAATTCCACGTAAAGTGAGTTATACTCTCTGGTCTTCCGAATTTATAGAAACCGGTGGGGCTACTATTGCTCAAGTACTGTATATGCTGGGAGTAGAACCTGTTCGTGACGCATTCGGTCGTGTCAGTGATCTAAAACTGATTCCTTCAGCCGAACTGGGACGTCCGCGTATCGACGTAGTAGTCCAGACTTCCGGACAACTCCGTGATATCGCCGCTTCCCGCCTCTTCCTGATTAACCGCGCAGTAGAAATGGCTGCGGCAGCGAAAGATGACAAGTTTGAAAATCAGGTAGCCGCCAGTGTGGTAGAAGCTGAAAGAGTGTTGACCGAAAAGGGTGTCAGTCCGAAAGATGCACGCGAAATGGCTTCTTTCCGAGTATTCGGAGGTGCTAATGGCATGTATGGTACAGGAATTCAGGGAATGGTGGAAGCCGGTGACCGTTGGGAAAGTGAATCGGAAATTGCAGATACTTACCTCAACAATATGGGAGCCTTCTACGGTGACGAAAAACACTGGGAAGTCTTTCAGAAATTTGCTTTTGAAGCAGCATTGAACAGTACTGATGTGGTCGTTCAGCCCCGCCAAAGCAACACTTGGGGAGCATTGAGCCTCGACCACGTATATGAATTTATGGGAGGTATGAATCTTGCCGTACGCAATGTTACGGGTAAAGACCCGGACGCTTATCTTAGCGACTACCGGAACCGCAACAACATGAAAATGCAGGAACTTAAAGAAGCAGTCGGTGTAGAAAGCCGTACAACGATTCTGAATCCTACCTATATCAAAGAGAAAATGAAAGGCGGTTCTTCTGCTGCAAGCGAGGTTGCCCAGACTGTAACGAATACGTATGGCTGGAATGTGATGAAACCTACTGCTATCGACAAGGAACTTTGGGATAACATATATGATGTATATGTCAAAGACGAATACAAACTGAATGTAAAAGACTTCTTTGAAAAACAGAATCCCGCAGCTTTACAGGAAGTGACCGCCGTTATGATGGAAACTGCCCGCAAAGGATATTGGAAAGCCTCTCCGGAGCAACTCTCCAATATTGCCAAGCTGCATACAGACCTTGTCAGACAGTTCGGTCCTTCGGGCAGCGGATTTACCGGAGACAATGCCAAATTACAGCAGTTCATCGCCTCTCAAGTAGATGCGCAAACCGCAGCCAGCTACAACAAGGAACTGAAACAAATGAAACAAGCCACCCTGGACGGAGAAGCGACCAAAGGAGGCATGGTATTGAAAAAACAATCGAGCGATGCCGTACAAGGGGCACAGGAAGAGCAAAACTCTTTGAATGGAGGCCTTATCGCAGGTATTGTTCTGGTAGCATTTGTTGTCATGTTGCTAATACTTAAAAAGAAACGGAAAAAGTAATGTAATATGGAGTTAATCATTCACATATTAATGCTGTTTATCGTGATTAACTGCAGTTTCAAACTCAGTTTCTGGAAACTTTGGCAAACCGTAATATACAGCCTGATTGCCGGTCTTTTTGTGGCCGGCACCTGGCAGTATGCTATTCTCCAGTCAAAGACACAGATTGCTGATTATCTGCAGAACACGGAAGCATTGCAAAACATGGCTATTATCATAACGCTTGAGTCAGCACTCTGCTTCGGCTATTGCGTGGCTTTCCTGCGCGGACTTTATGGCAAGAAAAATGTATGGTGGGCGGAATTACTTCGCTGGTATCCCAGCTTGTTGCTTTTCCCCGTATTATTCTACTATCTCACAGAAGCTATCTTCCGGTTACCTGGCGTAGACTTTTCAGTGACAGCCTGGTCACTAGCAGGGACAGTGGTTATCGCCATCCCATTGTTAAGCCGGTTGATGAAGTATCTTGTACCCGAAGACGATCTCCGGTTGGAAGTTCATTTCCTTGTCAGCTTATTCATCTGCATCCTCGGACTACTGACCACTGTCAATGGGAAAACGACCTATGCTGCCACCGAAGAGGCGCTCAACTGGAAAGCTATTATCTTATCCATCGGTCTGTTCGTTGTCCTGTTTCTTATCGGATTTGCCTGGAACAAACTGAAATGGCCTTTATTACAACGTAGAGAATTAAAAAAAAGAAGTAAAATCAATCAATAAAAAATATATATGGAACTCATTTCTAAATTATTATTCTGGGTAGCAAACAGTTTACTTATACCCGATATCATTATTTTGCTGTGCCTGTTCGTTCGCTCACTTATTTTGATCGGAGGCACCTACAACATGTACATGACCAAACGTAAAAATGACAAAGCACTGGACCAACTCATTAAAGATGCACGGATAGACGATTTGAAAGCAGCTTTACCCGACAAAGACAATTCACTATATATGGGCTATCTCCGCGACCTGCTCTACCATCCGGCCAGTGCAGATTACTCTGACTTCCTGATAACAAAATTCGAGAATGAAGCAGAGAAAGATGTGTCTCTTTCTAAAATGATGGCTAAGATAGGTCCGGTTCTCGGATTGATAGGAACATTGATTTCCATGAGTCCGGCACTTGTGGGACTTTCTACAGGAGACATCTCCGGAATGGCATATAATATGCAGGTAGTATTTGCGACGACTGTTGTGGGTTTGGTTATTAGTGCTGTAGGATTGATATCCATGCAGTTCAAACAACGTTGGTATGCCAAAGATGTCAACAACCTCGATTATGTATCAAGAGTATTAAACGAAACAACCGGAGAGTCCAATAATGAAAAGAAATAGAAGAGTCAGCAAATTCCTCAAAGAAGAGGATACCGACCCGCTAAGTGTAGTAGTAAACCTGTTCGACGTGGCGATGGTATTTGCCGTAGCATTGATGGTAGCAATGGTGATGCATATGAATATGACGGAAGTTTTCGGACAGGAAGATTTCACCATCGTGAAGAACCCTGGTAAGGAAAATATGGAAATCATCTCCAAGGAAGGAAAGAAAATCAATACTTACAAGCCTTCCGGTCAGAAAGAGGAGGATTCAGGAAAAAGAGGAAGAAAAGTGGGGATAGCCTACGAACTGGATAACGGTGAGATTATTTATGTTCCGGAATAAGCATTAAAAAATACATTTCCCACCAATCAATAGTATCGGGCAGGACAATCCTATTCAGGCATTGTCTGCCCTTTATTTCTTTCATTTTACATTGATAACTATCAGAACAAAACATGGTTTCTTTATCAAACCCCGACAAAAGACATGCACATTATCGCAGAAATCTACTAATCATCTGCCTGTTATTAGGCATCGTCCTCTTTACTTTCTGCTTTTTGTTTTGCCAGCATGACAGTCAGGATATGGACTGCGATTGCTTAAGATGCTTGTTAAGTGCTCCTCCCCAAGAGGGAGAGTATCTCTACAACCGTTATCTGCCCCTCATCAGTGTTCTATGCTTCTTATTAATATTCCTGCCCATTTATATATTCGAACATCGACAGCATATAAAAAGGAAATAAAAAAACAAGCCACCGAAATGAGTCACTCATTCCGATGGCCTATCCCCTTTAAACACCTTTAAACAAAATGAAAATATGCCTCATATACTAACTAAACTAACTAACCCTCGAGGCATATTTTAAAGAGGCTGTCGCATCAACCTCTTTTTATCATAGATAAGCTTTCGCTCTCTAATCTTATTTACGAGCTTCAGCGATATAACCGAGAGCTTCTTCACATTTGGCAGTTACATAAGCCCAGTCTTCTGCTGCCACCTTATCTTTCGGGAACAGTTTAGAGCCCATACCTACACAGAATACACCGGCTTTGATCCATGCAGTCAGGTTTTCCTTAGTAGGTTCTACCCCACCTGTTACCATCAGCTTAGACCATGGCATCGGAGCCATCAAGCCTTTTACAAAGTTAGTTCCATAAACATCACCCGGGAATACTTTGCAAAGATCGCAACCGACTTCCTGTGCAAAACCAACTTCCGATACAGAACCGCATCCCGGAGTGTAAGCAACCGAACGACGGTTACATACCTTAGCTATTTCAGGGTTGAACAACGGACCTACTACGAAGTTAGCGCCCAGTTGCAAGTACATAGCAGCAGTAGCCGGATCAACGATAGAACCGATACCAATTGCCATTTCAGGACATTCTTTTGCTGCGAACTTAACGATTTCAGCAAATACTTCCTGTGCAAAGTCACCACGATTTGTGAATTCGAAAGCACGAACACCACCGTCATAACAAGCCTTTACTACTTTCTTTGCAACTTCTGCGTCTTTGTGATAGAATACAGGAACCATTCCTGTAGAGCCGATCTTATTTAATACGGCTATTTTATCGAATTTTGCCATCTTATTATTTACTATTTTATTATTTACAATTTACTATTTGATACTTTTGCTATTTATCATTTATCCTACTTTTCATAGTAGTTATTGAACTAACAATTATTTTTAAAAGCTCCTCATTTTCTTTATATAGGTCAGCCATCAATTCTGGTTTAACCAATTGAACTTCCATTAATAATTCCAGCCAATATAAAGTCTCATCCAGTTCTTCTTCCACCATCTTCAATTTATTAAGAAAATCCTTATCCGACTTTCCCAAACACGCTGCCCTATAATTTGCAGCAGGAGATGTACCCGAACGAATAATCTGATTGCCGATAGCTCTACCGGCAGGAGTATTGGGCAATTTATCTACCAATCTAATAATACGTATTGCTAATACCTTCAGCCTATTTTTAAGTTCAACCGTTGTCATCAGGCAAAAGTATTAAATAGTAAATAGTAAATTGTCCAATAGTAAATATCCTTATCTCTGTACGCGACCGCTTGCGTCACCACCAGCCAATGCTTCTACTTCTTCTATAGAAACAAGGTTGAAGTCACCATTGATAGTATGTTTCAAAGCAGATGCAGCAACTGCAAATTCAAGGGCAGCACCCTGATTAGGTTTAGTCATCAAACCATGGATAATACCACCGGAGAAAGAGTCGCCACCACCTACACGGTCGATAATCGGATCAATATCATAACGTTTTGAAGTATAGAACTCTTCACCGTTGTAGATCATAGCTTTCCAGCCGTTGTGAGTAGCAGAGAAAGATTCGCGCAAAGTAGAAACTACATATTTGAATCCGAATTCTTTCATCATTTGCTGGAAGATACCTTTGTAACCTTCAGCATCTGTATGACCAGCTTCAACGTCAGCATCCGGTTTGAAGCCCAGACAAAGTTCTGCATCTTCTTCGTTACCGATACATACGTCTACAAACTGCATCAACGGTTTCATGATAGACTGTGCTTTTTCTTTAGTCCACAGTTTCTTACGGAAATTCAAGTCAACAGAAACAGTTACACCGTGACGTTTTGCAGCTTCACAAGCCAGACGAGTCAACTCGGCAGCCTTGTCAGAAATAGCCGGAGTGATACCAGACCAGTGGAACCAGTCAGCACCTTCCATGATTGCATCAAAGTCGAAATCAGCAGCGTCAGCTTCAGCAATAGCAGAGTGAGCACGGTCATAAATAACCTTGCTAGGACGCATAGAAGCACCTGTTTCCAAGTAGTAGATACCTACACGGTCGCCACCACGAGCAATAAAGTCTGTCTTTACGCCATATTTACGCAATGCGTTAACAGCAGACTGTCCGATTTCGTGTTTCGGTAATTTGGTTACGAAATAAGCGTCATGTCCGTAGTTGGCACAGCTTACTGCAACGTTAGCTTCACCACCACCATATACTACATCAAAAGAATCAGATTGAACAAAACGAGTATTACCCGGAGTTGATAATCTAAGCATGATTTCGCCTAATGTAACGACTTTCTTTCCCATAATCTTATGTTTTAAATTCTAAGTTATTAATATTATGAACTTTCAATTTATCATTTCAGCCCTATTTCAGGGGTTAACACACTGACTACATGAGCATTAATCTATAAAACAACCAACATCACATACCTTTCGTGTGCGGGCACAAAGATACAACAATTTTCGTAATTACAAAAATTGTTATATATTTGTATCGAAAATATTAAGATTATTATTGTGTGCGAGCACAAAAACCTATATAAATAAAGGTTATCGTATGAATAAATTGCCCGAAAGGATCAGAATCAAAGACATCGCCCGTCTAGCAGATGTATCAGTGGGAACAGTAGACCGCGTTATTCACGGACGTAGTGGAGTATCAGAGGCCAGTAAAAAACGCGTAGAAGAAATTCTGAAGCAGCTTGACTACCAGCCCAATATGTACGCCAGCGCTCTGGCTTCCAACAAGAAATATACGTTTATCTGCCTTCTGCCGGAACATCTGGAAGGCGAATACTGGACGGCTGTAGAAATCGGTATTCACGAAGCGATTGCAACCTATTCGGATTTCAATACTTCGGTGAAAATCAACTATTACGATCCATACGATTATCATTCATTCGTCAACGCCAGCGAAGCCATCCTGGCCCTGCAGCCGGACGGAGTGATGGTAGCTCCTACCGCTCCGCAATATACGAAAGGATTCACCGATCAGTTGCAGGCACTAGATATACCTTATATATATATAGATTCCAACATTAAAGAGGTTCCTCCCCTCGCCTTCTTTGGTCAGAATTCACGTCAAAGCGGATATTTCGCTGCTCGAATGATGATGTTACTGGCACGGGAGGAAAAGGAAATTGTGATTTTCCGTAAAATACATGAAGGAATTGTAGGATCCAATCAGCAGGAGAACAGAGAAATCGGTTTTAGGCAGTACATGAAAGAACATCATCCGTCTTGTACTATACTGGAACTTGACTTGCATGCCGAACGCAACGACGAGGACAACGAGATGCTGGACGAATTCTTCCGTACCTATCCGATGGTTAAGAATGGAATCACTTTCAACTCTAAAGCCTACATCGTTGGTGAGTACCTGCAAAGCCGTGGAAAGAAAGACTTCAATCTGATAGGCTATGACCTTCTGGAACGGAATGTCACCTGCCTGAAAGAAGGAAGTATCTCCTTCCTCATCGCCCAGCAGCCGGAACTGCAAGGAGCCAATGGCATCAAAGCTCTATGCGATCATCTTATTTTCAAGAAAGAAGTGACTCGTATCAACTATATGCCCATTGATCTGTTAACAGTAGAGACAATAGACTATTACCATAGCAAATAACAACAAAGTACAACTTTACAAGTACATTACATGGAAACAAAGTATTTAAGAATTAATCCTGCCGACAACGTTGCCGTTGCCATTGTTAACCTCCCGGCAGGAGAGCATCTTTCTATAGATGGCATTGAGATTACATTGAACGAGGATATTCCTGCCGGACATAAATTCGCACTAAAGAATTTTGCGGAAGGTGAAAATGTAATCAAGTACGGTTACCCGATCGGACATGCACGAATGGCAAAGAAACAGGGTGACTGGATGAACGAAACGAACATCAAAACCAACCTTGCCGGATTGTTGGACTACACGTACAACCCGATTCAGGTTTCTTTAGATATTCCTCATAAAGATCTTACTTTCAAAGGTTACCGTCGCAAAAACGGTGATGTAGGTGTAAGAAACGAGATATGGATTATCCCGACTGTAGGTTGCGTAAACGGTATCATCGGACAACTGGCCGAGGGACTGCGTCGCGAAACCGAAGGTAAGGGAGTGGATGCCATTGTCGCTTTCCCACACAACTACGGTTGCTCGCAACTTGGTGACGACCATGAGAATACGAAAAAGATTCTTCGTGACATGGTGCTTCATCCCAATGCAGGCGCTGTATTGGTAGTAGGCTTGGGATGTGAGAATAACCAGCCGGATGTATTCCGTGAATTCCTGGGCGAATTTGATGAAGACCGCGTCAAATTCATGGTTACCCAAAAGGTAGGCGACGAATATGAAGAAGGAATGGAAATCCTGCGTGATTTGTATGCAAAAGCTTCTAAAGACGAACGTACCGATGTACCTTTGTCCGAACTTCGTGTGGGATTGAAATGCGGTGGTTCTGACGGTTTCTCCGGCATTACGGCCAACCCATTGTTGGGTATGTTCTCCGATTTCCTGATTGCACAGGGAGGTACAAGCGTATTGACTGAAGTTCCGGAAATGTTCGGTGCAGAAACGATCCTGATGAACCGTTGTAAGAACGAAGAGCTGTTTGAACAGACTGTCCATCTGATTAATGACTTCAAAGAATACTTCCTGTCACATGGAGAGCCTGTCGGCGAAAATCCCTCTCCGGGCAACAAAGCCGGTGGTATCTCTACTCTGGAAGAAAAAGCACTGGGATGCACCCAAAAATGTGGAAAGAGTTATGTATCCGGCGTAATGCCTTACGGCGAACGTTTACAGAAAAAAGGACTCAACCTGCTTTCTGCTCCGGGCAATGACCTGGTTGCAGCCACTACTCTTGCAGCAAGTGGATGCCACATGGTACTTTTCACCACCGGACGCGGTACTCCTTTCGGCACTTTTGTTCCGACCATGAAGATTTCCACCAATTCAACCTTGGCTAAAAACAAACCGGGATGGATTGACTTCAACGCCGGTGTGATCGTAGAAAACGAACCGATGGAAAAGACTTGTGAACGCTTCATTGATTATATCATCAAAGTGGCAAGCGGTGAATTCGTAAACAACGAGAAGAAAGGCTATCGCGAAATTGCTATCTTTAAAACAGGGGTAACCTTGTAAACAGGTCGCTATCTGATACAACAAATATATCGAAGATAAAAGATACATTGTTAAAACAATAGAGTTGCTATCCCGTTCAACTTATCATTGAGTGAAGGATAGCAACTCTTTTTTTGTTATACCATATCATCACCTGTTTTCTTAAACGTAACGCGGATTGTTTTATGGAAAGGAATAAAACGGGAAATCACAGCTATGACAACAGATATCACCAACAGATAACCCAGAATCTCTTTCAGTGCCAGCAACAGGCTTTGTTGTTGTAGCGTATTATATAAGGAGTTGGTTGCCAACTGCGCAGCCTCATCATACGGATGCCCCTGTGTCATCGCATTGTTCAGCGACTGGCTATAGCGTGCTGACGACAATGGATCAGCAGCAGTTATAGTCTCCGACAACGAATACATATATTTTTGTTGCAGCCGGTACAGTACATTACTATAAAAAGAAGTTGCCATGATAGGTGCCAACACGGAACGGAAAATAATCAGGAAGAAAGCATTCGACAACAAGTATTTCGGATTCAAGTCTTCCACGGCAAACAGGGCAAAAGCAATAATCAAAGTCAACATACCCAAACCGCGAAAGAAGATAGGCAGGTAGAGCATCTCATACGTACTATCCGGAGAAATGCCAAAATACAAAATGGCAAAGAAAATCACAAAGCAACTCATTCCTCCCGCTATCAGAAAACGAAAACGCCACCGTTGCCAGCGAAACCACCAAAAACAGATAAAGGCACCGACTACATATCCCGGAAGCAAATAAATATAAAGAGAATAGGTATGCGTAGTATCTACTTTCAGAATAACAGTCAGATAGTTAGTCAGCAAAGTGGTCGATGTACTGAAAAACATCACGAGCATCATATAAAAATAACCCACAATCGCTTTGGGCTGGAATAAAGGAGCCAGACTTACATAAGGATTCTCCGAATGGCTCTGATACCAGATGAACAGTGCAATCAGCATAGGTGCTATTACAATATAAATACATATCTTGCCGGAAGCCATCCAATCGAGCACTTTTCCATAATTGATAACGTACATCAACATCAGCAACCCGGCTGAAATAACAAACATCTCACGGATATGCAGATCAGACCATGCGACAACTTTGTTGGGACGGTTGTGCCGGAAACAGATGATAACAAACAGAATGGAAATCAAGATCAATACCATCATAAAGTAGTACATATACTTCCAGTTATAATGATACGCCAGTAAAGCCGTTACCAGCATCGAAACTTGTCCCCCACCGTAAACCAACGGATAAAAATAAGAATAGAACTCGCTACGCACATTCTTCGGACTGAAAATCTTCTGGGCATAACGAATAAACCACAACATGAGAAACCCTTTCAGGAAACCGACAGCAAAACTACAGACAATCAAAATATCCGCGTTTTGCGTACGTGCACAAACCCAACTCAAGAAGAATTGCAGTACTAAATCAATCAATAACAGAGATTTCACGGAAAAGGCTGCCAACACCTTAGGAATAATCGGGTATGCGATAGCCATACCCGCCGAAGCAGCGTAATACCCCATCGTAATATCTTCCGAATTAGTACCCAGCGTGTTCGACACTTCCAGCATACTGCCTGTATACGAGCCATTGAGCATAGTGACCGGAAGAATCACGATGAAAATGCTGATAAGCCCAAGCCAATCGGGCACCCATTGGCGAACAGGTGCCTCCAATTCCTTCATGGTAATCATTTGCGTAAAGCTTCTGTTTCCACCATCATCCCAGCTCTCAACTGTGCCATTTCTTCCGAAGAAACATCTTCCAAGTCGATACGCACAGGGATTCGCTGCTGTACCTTTACAAAATTGCCGGCCGAATTATCTGTAGGAACCAAGGAATATTTAGACCCGGTTGCCTCGGAAATTGCAGTGACTTCCCCGTGAAAAATCTTTCCGGGCACTGCATCTACTTTAATACGTACCTGCTGCCCAATATGAATATTAGCAATCTGCGTTTCTTTATAATTAGCGGTAATCCACTTATCCTTATTGCGCACCAGATAAGAAATAGTCTGTCCGGTCTGTACATATTGACCGGATTCAAGCGTACGCCTGCCCATATATCCATCATAAGGAGCAGCGAGAACCGTATAAGACAGATTCAGCTTAGCCAAATCCAAGTCTGCTTCTTTACGCAAAATGGCAGCCTCTGTGCCGGTTGTTTTCTTACTTGTTTCCGCATATTGCGATAATGCCGCCTGTCTCTGTGCAACCAATGCCTGATAACGTGCCTTTGCTGCCTCATAAGCGGCTTTCGCTTGCTCATACTGCTGTTCCGGAACAGATTCTTCTTTCAACAAACGTTCAAAACGATGATAATCCTGTTCTAATTGCCAGAGTTTCGCTTTCGCTTCAGCGATGTTGGCATCCTGTACGACAATATTCGTATGGGAAGTTTCAATACCCGAATGAAGTACATCCTGCGAGCCATGTGCATCCAACAATGCAGCTTCCGCTTCCTTTACCTTAATCTGATATTCACGATTGTCAAGCACCAGCAGAGTATCTCCCTGATGGACATATTGATGTTCCTTAAAACGAACCTCCTTGATATAACCCGAAGCCCGGACATTCAAAGGAGCTACATATTGATCTACAAAAGCATCATTAGTAACTTCGTAATTCACATAGCGCCAGAAGTAATTAGCAGTCCACCAAAGTCCGGAGACGGCCAAACAGATACATACTAAATTTAAAACGATATTACGAACTCTTACTTTTTTCAGTTTCCTCTGTTTTTCTTTCCATTCAATTGCCATATCTATTCTGTTTATTAAAGACGCCCACAAGCCTTCTGAAGTTGATAATAAGTATAAATCACACGAGTGCGTGCAGTGACCAGCTGCAATTCCACATTCAAACGGACGGAATTCGCATCAAGTAAATCAGTCAGGATAGCCAGTTGATTCAGATAACGATTCTGCATAATACGGTAATTTTCTTCCGCTTGCCGGACAGACAGTTTTAGAGCCTCCACCCTCTGCAATGCTTCCCTGTGGCGTAGAAATGCAGAGCGTACATCCATGCGGATTCCCTGCATTTTCTGTTCTTCTTCATTCTTCCGCAAAGACACCATCAGTTTGCTCTCTTTTACTTTATGATTGTTCTTGTACAGTGAGGATAAAGGATAGGAAACCGATACGCCCACATTCCAGTTATTGTTATACATATCCGCCAATGTACGTGAAACAGGACGTGCCAATGTATTCGATGCATATAGTGACACACTGGGAAGAGAAAAGGATTGGGCAGAACGGATTTCATTCCTTGCCAATTCTGTCTGTGCGCGAAGCAGCCTCATCGCCGGATCATTCTCATACGCCTGAACAATATAGTCATCATAGGATTGCAAAGCAACTGCCTGATAGAGAATGGTTGTATCCGGTTGTAATAACAAGTTCTCATCCTGCCCCAACAAGATATTGAGTTGCTGTGATACAAGCGCAATGCTATTTTCCACTTCCTCCAAAGACAGGCGGTCATTAGTCAACTGCATTTCGCTCCGTAATACATCATTATTGGTTATCAGCCCCTCTTTTTTCATCCGTCGGATATCGCGTAACCGGAGTTCCGACTCCTCAATATTCCGCATCAATATTTCATGCTGCTTGAATAGACTAAACAGGTTCAGATACTGATTGAGTAACCGTAACTTTATTTCTGCCTCATCAGTTAACGTTTGTAGTTCGGCAACTTGTTTTTCTATATCCGCCTTATGAATAGCACTTCGGATTTTACCACCCTGATAGAGAGGTTGTGCCAGATCAATCGCATAATTTTGTGACCAGTCCGGTGCTTCCGGATATGAAGGATCGGATAATCCCCGTTCCCAAACAACAGGCTGCCCTACAAATCCCCCTTTCAGCCCGATCTGCAGTTCCGGTAACTGCGCAGACCGTGCGGTCCGTATCCGCTCCTGTGCCATGGATTCTTTCATTACATCCGCCTGAAGTTGCAGACTATGCCGTACTCCCCGTCCAAAAAGCTGATCGATAGTGAGAAACAAAGAATCTGTTTGTGCATTTATGGATTGAGTAGCCAAAAACAGGCAAGATAAAACAGCCCCATACTTCTTATACATTTTCAAGTACATCGTATACACTCTTTAATTCAGACAACATAGTCTCAATGCTTTCTATACCAATAATCTTTTCTGCGTATACATAGACCTGATCGAGAATCGGACGAATCTGTTCTTTAAATTCTTCCCCTTCGGGGGTCAGGAACACCAGTTTATTACGACGGTCGGCAGGATCTTCTCTCCGGTAAACATACCCTTTCTTTTCCAGATTATTCATCAAATTGGTGAGACATGCCTTATCTTTTGCTATGCGTTCCGCCAATATCTGCTGACTAATTCCCTGCTCATGCCATAAGCTACTCAATACCTGAAGCATCTCAAACGTAATACCCGCATTATTTTTTCTCAATGTCCGTTGCATAGACCGGCGGAAAGCCATACGGGTACGAACAATCTGCAACATGAGTTCTCTAAACTCTGCTCCTTCTCTCATTTTCTATACTCTTTTTACTTGTTTCGTTTCGGCGGCAAAGTTAGGTATTTCCCCTGAATTAGTCAAACGTTTGACTAATTTCATTTTCAAACTATTTTTATATAATTCCCGATTATCCGTTCATTTATCCATTAAACAACTATATATTAACGTTTTATCATACCATTCAAATCTTTATCATCAAAATATTCAGGCAAAAAGTTTGTTCATCTGAAATCTTTTATTTTACTTTGCATTACAAAGTACTTTTTATATGAATAAAGATAAAGCATTAGAATCGGTAAATGAGATAAAAGAGTTGATGGAAAAGTCCTCCAAGTTTATCTCTCTCAGTGGTCTCGCTGCAATCATGGCGGGCATTTACGCATTAGCTGGCGCATACATCGCCACACAAGTTATTACACCGGGCACACATTTAATTGTTGCTCTCGAACTGATGGCTATCATAGCCTCGCTCGTATTGGTAGCAGCTGCGGTCACCGCCTGCATCCTGTCCTATTATAAATCCAAGAAGACAGGACAGAAATTTTTCAGCCGCCTCACCTACCGGGCATTGTGGAACTTTTCTCTTCCGATGCTGACCGGAGGTGTTTTATGTATTTCCATCATAATGCATGAGTATTATGACATCCTGGCCTCCGTCATGCTTTTATTTTACGGACTGGCACTGGTCAACGTATCCAAGTTTACTTACTCCAGCATCGTATGGTTAGGATATGCTTTCATTTGCCTGGGCGTCGCAGATTGTTTTTGGGAAGGTCATTCACTGCTGTTCTGGACCATCGGTTTCGGAGGTTTCCATATTCTTTATGGCATATTGTTCTATTTACACTACGAAAGAAAGAGATCATAAATGATAGAAGCATTCCAATATATTAATAAAGCATTCGAAAGCAAGGTCCGGCTCGGTATCATGGCTGTTCTGATGGTAAATGAGGAAGCTGACTTCAATTTTCTGAAAGAGCAGCTCTCTCTGACAGACGGCAATCTTGCCAGCCACACCCGTGCCCTGGAAGAACTGGGATATATCGTATGCAACAAAAGTTTTGTCGGACGAAAGCCACGAACTGTTTTTCAAGCAACCCCGCAAGGCAGAGAAGCTTTCAAATCTCATATTGAAGCCTTAGAGAAATTTCTAAAATCAAAATAAATAATTCATCAAAACACTACTGACTTATGGACGGTTTCAATGAAAATTCAAATGAGCAACAGGCGCAGCAACCTATGGGATGTCTCCACCGTTTCTCCAAAACAATCAAGGTTGTCATCATCGGATTATTAATTCTTCTCCTGATGATACCGATGTTCATGATTGAAAATCTTATTTCCGAACGGGGACGAACCCAGGAAGAAGCTATCGACGAGGTAAGTGAAAAATGGAGTCTGGCACAGACCATTACAGGCCCCTACCTGAATCTCCAGTATCCGGTCGTCACTGAAAATAAGGACGAGAAGAAGGTTTCTATGAAAGACCTGATACTTTTTCCCGACGAGCTTATGGTCAGCGGGCAACTAAAGACTGAAATTCTGAAAAGAAGTATCTACGAGGTCAATGTATATCAATCGGAACTGACACTGAAAGGCTCATTCAGTTCGGAAGAACTGCAGAAGAGCAGAATAGATATGGAACAGTTGCAATTTGACAGGGCGGCTATTTGTCTGAATCTGACCGATATGCGGGGTATCAGCGAACAAATCAGCATCACTCTGGGAGATTCTGTTTATATATTCGAACCGGGTATGGACAACAGAGGAATAGATAACACCGGAGTTCATGCGATCGCAAACTTATCGGAGTTGAAACAGAATAAAAAACTGCCTTATGAAATAAAAATCAAACTGAAAGGTTCGCAGTCACTCAACTTTATTCCATTGGGTAAAACAACCCGTGTAGATCTGAAAGCCAACTGGAATACGCCTAGCTTCACCGGTAACTATCTGCCCAATAACCGCAACATTACGGAGAAAGAATTCTCCGCACAATGGCAGGTTTTAAATTTGAACCGGAATTACTCACAGGTGATGGTTGACTACAACCACTCGAACATCAAGGACATTGAGAACTCCAGTTTCGGTGTTAACTTCAAAATCCCGGTGGAACAGTATCAACAGTCCATGCGTTCTGCAAAATATGCAATCCTGATTATCTTACTGACTTTCGGAGTGATTTTCTTCACCGAAATTATGAATAAGACCCGTATTCATGCCTTGCAGTATTTATTGGTAGGATTGGCACTCTGTCTATTTTACAGTTTGCTCCTCTCCTTCTCTGAACACATCGGATTCAACCCTGCCTATTTATTATCTTCTGCACTGACCATCACACTGGTAGGCGGATATATGTTCGGAATCACCAGAAAAAAGAAACCGTCATTAATCATGTCCGGATTGTTGGCTATACTCTATATTTATATATTTGTTCTTATTCAGCTAGAGACTTTCGCATTATTGGCAGGCAGCTTAGGACTGTTTATTATACTGGCAATAGTGATGTATTTCTCAAAGAAAATAGACTGGTTCAATGAATAACCGGCTTTTCTTCAGAAACACTTGACAAACGGTTTTTTATTTTGTATCTTTGAGAAAACAGAATCTATAAACGATATGAATATAATAAGAAAAATAGATACATAACAAGCTTTCAAACTGATCTAATTTAGGATTAGCAAAGATATATCATAGGGCAATGATTTGACGATCATTGCCCTATTTTGTTTATATTTATACACTTTTCTTTTTGTATAATCTTCCCAAACGCCCAAAATAGTTTTTAATAAACTCTGATACCGTTTATAATAAACTACCCAAAAGTTTATTATAAACAGAAATCGCGTTTATTAAGAATATCTTCTTCAAATGTAAAAATAGAGAAATGCACTTTCATACAATCAAAGGATATAAATAGCCTGTTTGCTCATGCAGTAACATAAACGAACAAAACTCTTTATTTCATCCAAATGATTGAGTTTCCATCACTACACGCTAAAAAGTTTTCTTCAAATAAATCATATCCACCAGTTGCTCGCCATCCTCATAGATCAGATGGTCATAGTTGTCAGTAAAAAAATTCTTTATCCGGTGAGAAACAGTGAAACCACAGTGTTCATAGAAAGATCTGGAAGAAGGCACATCGCCTGTACCCACCAACATTTCAGAACACTTTCCCCGATAATATTCAAATAAGAATTCGATTAAACGTTTTCCGTACCCCTGCCGTTGAAAGAAAGGAACGGTAGCAATATTCTTGATTTCATAAATACCTTCCCCTTCACGAGTCACTACACAAAGAGCTTTCAATCCGTTATCATAAAGAACAAACATATCGCCGCGCTCCAAATACCGGTCAATCATACTTTCTTGTTCATCAGCCAGAAGTAATAAATCGAGGAATTCCTTTTTATCCGAAGCTACTAACTTTATCTCCATATTTTAAAATATTGAATTCTACCTTATTCATTTCTACCATTGTCATTTATTAATGCTGCTGATTCATTTGCCTATGATCCAAAATGGTATCCATATTCTCCAAGGCCCATCCTACCAGCCCTTCAATATGAGGGATCAAAGTGCCACCCGTATCTGTCAGGCAATACTCCACACGGGGAGGCACTTCGGCGTACACTTTCCGTTCCACCAATCCGTCTGATTCTAAAGTACGTAGGGTAACGGTCAACATTCTTTGAGAAACATCTTCTATCGTTTTATGAATATCACTAAAACGCATCGTGCCATTGGCATTCAACGTAATAAGTACCAGCATCGACCACTTGTCTCCCAAGCGGCTAAGCACATCTCTTACCGGACAATTTCCTGTCGGATGAAAGTTTTTCATTCTTTAACGTTTTGTATTTTATTGAAATTCAGCAATAGTTACCTTCATGTAACTTCCTTATTTTCAAGTACGTTCTTGCATTTCTCAAACAAGAAAGATACATTTGCATCACAAAAGTAATAAACTTACTAATAATAACTATTGTTTCATTTAAATAATTATGATTATGGCAAAGAAAGTTGCAGTTTTAGCAGTGAATCCGGTAAATGGTTGTGGACTATTCCAATATTTGGAAGCATTTTTCGAAAATGGTATTTCATATAAAGTATTTGCCGTATCGGATACGAAGGATATTAAAACAAATTCGGGAATCAGCCTGACAGTAGATGACGTGATCGCTAATTTGAAAGGACACGAAGATGAATTCGATGCACTCGTTTTCTCATGTGGCGATGCAGTGCCTGTATTTCAGCAGAATGCCGATAAGCCCTATAATGTAGATTTGATGCAAGTCATTAAAACTTTCGGAGATAAAGGGAAAATGATGATCGGACATTGCGCCGGTGCAATGATGTTTGACTTTACAGGTATAACCAAAGGGAAAAAACTAGCAGTTCACCCATTAGCCAAACCAGCCATTCAAAACGGAACAGCTACTGATGAGAAATCAGAGATAGATGGTAACTTTTTCACTGCTCAAGATGAAAACACCATTTGGACAATGATGCCGCAGGTAATCGAAGCACTAAAATAATGTTCGCAGCGCAGATATGAAACAATAAATATAAACATTATTATATCAATCTACGCATCTAAAGATGAAAAAGCACGTTGTACTAAATCCCGCATACGTAATAGCTAAAGTTTGCTATCTGTATGCGGGATTCCTTTTTTTTGCTGATTTTA